>JBDTIR010000386.1:0-7828 GCA_039936275.1 Isosphaeraceae bacterium
GTGAGACCATCGGTTCGACGGCGATGACCAGGCCGGGCTCCAGGCGGATGTCGCTCTTGCGTAGGGCCTTGCTGAGAAAGTTGGGAACCTGGGGTTCTTCGTGCATGTCCTGGCCGATGCCGTGGCCGACGAATTTCTCGACGACGTACATTTTCTGGCTCTTGACGTATTGTTCCATCAAGGCAGCGACTTCGGACCAGGTCCGGCAACGGCCCATGGCCCTGATGGCGAGGTCAAGGGTTTGTTGGGTGACGTCAAGCAAGCGCTGGGCGTCGGGGGAGACCTGGCCGATGGCGAGAGTCACGGCCGAGTCGCCGCACCAACCGTTGAGCCGGCAGCCGGTGTCGATCGACAGGACGTCGCCTTCGCGGAGCACGCGCTTGCCGGGAATGCCGTGGACGACTTGTTCGTTAACGCTGGCGCAGACGACGGCGGGGAACGGCGGCTTGCCCTTGACCGAACTGGGAACGCCCTTGAACAGAGGGATCGCCCCGTATTTGCGGAAGACCGTCGCGGCCGCCGCGTCGAGTTCACCGGTTGTAGATCCTGGCACGGCCAGGTCACGGATTCGAGCCAACGCTTCCGCCACGACCCGACCCGCGTCTCGCATCATGCCAATTTCGCGCGGGCTCTTCAGCTTGATCACATCAATTCCAAACGCAGTGGAACAGTGAGCCTGGAACCAGGAATCGGTCGCGCCGACTTCGGGATCACGGCCCACCGTTTTGGGGTTATCGCTTGCTCATCAAACCGCTGTAATTACGCATAATCAGGTGGCTGTCGATCTTCTGCACCAGGTCCAGGGCGACTTGGATCACGATCAGGAGACCCGTGCCGCCCAGGAACGACGCGATGACGAAGTCAATATTGAACCAGCTCTGAACCAGTTCGGGAATCACGGCCACCACGCTCAAGAAGGCCGCGCCGACGTAGGTGATTCGCAGCATTACCTTCTCAAGGTAGTCGGCCGTCCGCCGACCAGGCCGGTAGCCCGGAATGAAACTGCCGTAGTCCTTGAGGTTCTCGGACATGTCCTTCGGGTTGAAGGTGATGGCCGTCCAGAAGTAGCAGAAGAAGTAAATCAAAATGATGTAGAACACGGTGTAGACGTAACCGTGGGCACGGAACGCGGCGGAAGTTTCGGTAATCAGGCTGCCGAAGAACCGCGCCACGCCCGAGGCTTCGGGTAGACGCCAGGCGGTTGTCCCTTGCTCGAGAATGCTCATCAGGAAATACGGGAACATCAACAGGCTGGAGGCGAAGATGATCGGCATCACGCCGGCCTGGTTGACCTTCAGGGGAAGATACTGACGCGCCCCGCCGTAGACCCGACGGCCGCGGACGTGCTTGGCCGACTGGGTGGGAATCCGCCGCTGGCTCTCGGTCATGGCGACCACGCCGACGACGACCGCGATAAACAGGGCTGCCAGCAAGACCAGGGTAATGATCCCGTGCTGACCTCCTTCTTCGCTCAAGGTCATCGTCGAGTTCGCCAGCAATCCGAACAGGGCTTGCGGCATCCGAGCCAGGATGCCGGCCATGATCAAAAGACTGATCCCGTTGCCGATGCCGAACTCGTCAATCTGCTCGCCGATCCACATCAGGAAAATCGTGCCGGCCGTCATGGTCATGACGCAGATCAGACCATGCCATAACGTCTGATACTGGGGCAAAACGACGCCCATCGTCGTCATCATATACCGAACCCACATGGCGCTCTGGCCGAGACATAAGAACACGGTCGCGTAGCGCGTGTATTCATTGATCCGCTTCCGACCGCTCTCCCCCTCCTTCATCATGGCCTCAAGGCTGGGCACGACGCTGCCAAGGAGTTGGAAGATAATCGAGGCGGAGATGTACGGCATGATACCCAGGCCGAAGATCGTGCTCATGCCGATCTGCGTGCCGCCGAACATGGCCACGGTGCTGAAGACCTTGCCGGCGCCGGACGAGGACAACCCCTCCTGCCAGGCCGCCAGTTTGGATTGGTCCACGACCGGCAACGGGATGTAAAAACCGATCCGGTAGACGGCCAAAAACATGGCCGTCATCAGGATCTTCCGCTGCAGTTCGGGCACCTTGAACAGGACGGTGAAAAGCTTCTGCACGGCGAGGGCCTCGGGAGTGCGTTCCGCTGTCAGCGAACCGCTGTCAGGTCGGAGGGCCGGATGGATTACGAAGGCGACGCAGCCAAATAGGACGGAAGCTAACCCCGGGATCGTCGAGCCAGCCAAAAGGCTGCGGGTCCGAAGTCTTTGCTCAGACGACGACGGTCGAGCCGCCGGCCTCGGTGATCTTACGCGCGGCCCCTTCGGTGAACTTGACGGCGTGAATGGTGAGCGATTTGGTCAATTCACCGTCGCCGAGGATTTTCAACCCGTCGTCGTGGCGGCCTTTCACCAGACCTCTGGCCCGCAAAGCCGCCTCGTCGACAACGGCGCCGGACTCGAACTTGGTTTCGAGGTCGCCGACGTTCAAGGTGGCGTAATCCTTGCGGAACGCGCCGTTATTGAACCCGCGCTTGGGTACCCGGCGGATGATCGGCATCTGGCCGCCTTCGCTCAAAGGATTCTGCTTGAACCCTTGTCGCGACGAGTGCCCCTTGTGCCCCTTGCCGGCCGTCTTGCCGTGGCCGGAGCCCGTGCCGCGACCGATTCGCCGGCGCGGCTTGTGTTTATGGATGCCTTTGTGAACGTCGTGCAGTTGCATTAGAGGGTCACTCCTCGAAGCCGAGCGACCTCGTCTTTGGTGCGCAGTTGCTTCAAACCATCAATCGCCGCTTTGACCAGATTCAGTTTATTCGAGGAGCCATAGCTCTTGGTCAGGATGTCGGTGATGCCCGCCGCCTGAACCACGGCGCGGACGGCGCCTCCGGCGATCACGCCGGTACCAGGACTGGCCGAGAGCATCACAACCCGAGCCGAGCCGTACTTCCCGATAACGCGGTGGGGAATCGTCCCGCCGCGCAGGTGGATTCGGTTCATTTGTTTGTGAGCGTCCTTGACGCCCTTTTCGACGGCCGGGGGTACTTCGTTGGCCTTGCCGTAGCCCCAGGCCACCCGTCCTTTACCGTCGCCAACGACCACCAGCGCATTGAAGCTGAACCGGCGCCCGCCCTTGACTACCGCGGCGCAGCGGCGGATGGCCACCACGCTCTCGCTCCAATCCCCACGTTCGCGATTGTCGCTCGACACAAGAACCCCCTCGATAATTCAGATGAATCCGCAAAGTCCGTCGTCGTTTGTGTCTGCTGGCCCAAAAGGACCGTTCGGGACCGGTCTCGAAGCCGGCTCCCGTTAAACGATCGACTCGTTCAGAATTGCAATCCCGCCTCGCGAGCGGCTTCGGCGAGGGCCTGGATCCGGCCATGATACTTGTAGCTTCGGCGGTCGAAGCAGACTTTGTCAATGCCTGCCTGCTTGGCACGCTCAGCGACCAAGCGGCCAACGACCGTGGCGGCCGACTTGTTGCCGCCGTAGGGGTGCTCCCCCTTGATCTGGGGCTCGACCGTGCTGGCTGACGCCAGGGTCTTGCCCGCGGCGTCGTCGATCACTTGCGCATAAATATGCTTGGAGCTGCGGAAGACCGCCAGGCGAGGGCGCGTGGGGGTGCCGGTCAGGCGTTTGCGGACCCGGAGCTGACGGCGAACCCGTCGCGCCTGGATTATTTCTCGTTGACTCATCGTTGAGACCCTTTTCGTCGTGGCCTTCCAGAAGCGGCCGATTGCCGACCGGCCGCCTGGCCTTTCGTCGAACCGTTGGTTGTCCAGGAGTTGTGCGTTGGTTATTTCGAGCCGAACGCTTTGCCGGCCTTGCGCCGAACGGCCTCGCCCTCGTAGCGAATCCCCTTGCCCTTGTAGGGTTCTGGGGGGCGAACGCCGCGGACTTCGGCGGCGAACTGGCCGACTTTTTGCTTGTCAGAGCCACTGATCGTCACATGGGTCGGATCAGCCACGACCACCGTCACGCCCTCGGGGGCTTCCAGGACGACCTGATTGGCGAAGCCGACTTGCAAAGCGATCGTGTTGGCCTTCTTCAACTGGGCCTGGTAGCCGACCCCGACGATTTCCAGCTTCTTGGTATAGCCGTCGGTGACGCCTTGCACCATGTTGGCGATCAGGCTCCGGGTCAAGCCGTGCAAGGCCCGGCTCTCGCGCTCGTCGTTGGCTCGGGTGACGAGAATCTGGTTGGCCGTGGCGTCGTAATTGACAGCGATCTCAGGGCGGTGGGACCACGCGAGCGTCCCTTTCGGGCCTTCAATCTGAATGGTTGAGTCGGCCAGTGAGACTTTTACGTTGGCCGGCACCGACACCGGCTTGCGTCCGATACGGGACATGGGATCGTCATCCTCTTTGGCGAAAGACGATTTCAAATTTGAAACGATTCAAATTCCAAATCAAAGGAACATGGGGATCAGATTAATGAATCAACGCGAGCACCTCGCCGCCGACCTTCTCGGTGCGGGCGCGGCGGTCGCTCATGACCCCTCGGGGGGTGCTGAGAACCTGGATCCCCATGCCGCCGAGGACCGGTTTCAGGTCCTTGTACCCCAGATAACGTCGGCAGCCCGGCTTGCTCACCCGGTCGATCCGGGTAATCAGGCGCTCACCGTTGGGGCCGTACTTCATGTGCAGCCGTAAGGTTTTGGCGGGAATCGTCTCGATCTCCTCGAAGTCCCAGATATAGCCTTCGTCCTTGAGGACCTGGGCGATCCCTCGGCGGATCTTCGAAGTGGGCATGTCGATTAAAAGCCGCTCAACTCGGCCGCCGTTGCGGATCCGGGTGAGCATGTCGGCGATCGGGTCGGTCATCATGGCGGGTCGGACCTGTCAACCAATGCGGGTAACACCTCAAATCGAGGGTCGGCGCAATGGGCGGCTTGGCGAAACGAGGCAAAACGATCCAAAAAGTAGCGAAGCCGTCGATACGGCCTTACCAACTGGCCTTCTTGACACCCGGAATCAGGCCTTTGCTGGCCAGGTTCCGGAAGCAGATCCGGCAGATGCCGAATTTGCGATAGACTGCGCGAGGGCGTCCGCAGAGCTGGCAGCGGTTGCGGTGTTGGACCGCGAACTTGCGCGGGGTCTGCGAACGGATCATCTGGGCCTTGGTCGACATGGCTGCGGCTGGGCCTCAAGTCTCGGGGTCAGGAACAATCCAACAATAAATCAGTTCCGTTCAATGAATTTTCGCGTTCTGCTGACATATTCCCGCACATGCATTGGATCACGAATCGATGATCAAAGGGACACGATCCCAATCACTTGCCTCGTTCTTGCGGTAAGCGGAACGGCATGCCGAACGACTTCAACAGTTCACGGGCCTGGTCGTCGCTGGTCGTCGAGGTGACGATCGTGATGTCCATGCCTTGCGTGTGTTGGAGTCGGTCGGCGTCGATCTCGGGGAAGACGACTTGCTCGGCCAGACCGAGGGTGAAGTTGCCGTGACCGTCAAAGCTGTTGGGGTTGACGCCGCGGAAGTCGCGAATACGAGGCAGGGAGATCGAAATCAAGCGGTCGAGGAACTCGTACATCCGCTTGCCGCGGAGCGTCACCTTGCAGCCGATCTCGTTGCCTTCGCGAAGCCGAAAGCTGGCGACGGAGACCTTGGCCTTGGTGATCAGCGGTTTCTGGCCGCTAATCTTGGCCAGGCTGTCGACCGCTGCTTCGAGCACTCCTTTGTCCTGGGTGGCGCGGCCGACTCCCATGTTGATCACGATCTTCGACAGCTTGGGAATGGCCATCACATTGGTCAGGCCGAACTTGGTGGTCAGTTCCGGCGCGATGGTCTGGGTGTATTGGTCGAGCAAGCGGGCCATGGGCGATTGATCCTTGCGAAGCGGTTGAGGCGGGTCCGTGGACGGCGGTCCCGCGCCGCCATTTGGGTGTTCTGCGATTCCGAGGCGAAACAATACCGAACCGGCTTAGCGGCCAGGGGTCGCGGTCTGAGCGCGTTGCGGCTTCAGCGGACCGACGTTACCCAGACTGACGCCGCACTTTTTGCAATAGCGTTGCTTTTGGCCAGCGTCGGTGAACCGATGGCCGACGCGAACCCCACGGCCACAACTCGGGCAGTAAAGCATCACGTTCGAAACGGCGATCGGCATCTCCTTGGAGAGTCGACCACCTTGCTGGTTCTTCTGACTGGGCTTCAGGTGCTTGTACACCCGATTAACCCCTTCGACCACGATCTTGTTCTTCTCCGGCAAAACGCGCAAGACCTTGGCGATGCGGCGATTGCCCGGCACCCCCCGATCGTCGCCGGTAATGACCTCAACCTGATCGTCTTTGCGAATATGCATGTCTGAATCTCAAGTGGGCCGTAGGCCGTGGACAAGAAAATTGAAGCGGCCGAGGGCGTGAATCAGAAAGCAGCGGTGGATAAGCCGATTTCTTCAAAAAGCGGCTGACCGCCCCACGGTTCCAGGCCCACCCGGGTTCTGGTTGAATTTACACGACTTCGGAGGCGAGGCTGATGATTTTCATGAACTGCCGCTCGCGGAGTTCGCGGGCGATGGCGCCGAAGATCCGGGTGCCTCGGGGATTTTTCTCGTTGTCGATCAGGACGCAAGCGTTGCGGTCGAACTTGACGTACGAACCGTCGGAGCGTCGCGTGCCGTTGCGGGTGCGAACCACGACGCAGCGAACCACGTCGCCGGCCTTGACGTCGCCGCCCGAGGAGGCTTTCTTGACACTGGCGATAATGATGTCGCCCACCCCGGCGGTGCGTCGCTTGTAGTGCGAGGCGCTGCCGCCGAGGACTTTGAAGCACATGACTTCCTTGGCTCCGCTGTTGTCAGCCACGTCGAGCCGAGTCTGCATCTGGATCATGACGATTACCGGTCCGTCTTCAAAAACGCAGGTCTCAAATCGCCCATCTGAGACACCGAACTCGACAGGCTCGATCCAAGAGCGGATCGAGCCGAACATCATCGCATAGAACAGATTGCACCAACAAGAGCAATTATTCTAGTTCCGGTCCGCATTTGCCGGGTCAAACGGTGGGAGGCGTCGCGGTCTCGGTCGGGGTGGTGGTCGGTTCGCCTTCGCCGGCCAAGGCTTGCTGCGCCCCTCGGCGCACGATTCGCACGGTGCGCCAGCGCTTCAGCTTGGACAGCGGGCGGGTCTCCACGATCTCGACGATGTCGCCAACGTGCGAAGCGTTTTGTTCGTCGTGAACGTGGCAGACGGTCCGGCGACGGACGAACTTGCCGTATTTCGGATGGGGGACGAGTCGCTCAATTTCGACGCGGCGCGTCTTGTCCATCT
This sequence comes from Isosphaeraceae bacterium, assembly GCA_039936275.1. Taxonomy (GTDB): domain Bacteria; phylum Planctomycetota; class Planctomycetia; order Isosphaerales; family Isosphaeraceae; genus JBDTIR01. The sequence goes on from JBDTIR010000386.1 coordinate 7,268, forward strand.
TGTCCGAGGTCACGACCCCGATCTCGGTCTTGCGTCGGCTCCGGGGCGGCGTGTCGGGCATGGGGCTCGCTGGGCTCATCAATGGGTACCAATCGCTAGGGGAACGTGTTGAGGACGTTGTCTCAGCGGTCTTCGCTTAGAGGGTGGGCGCAGCGACCGACGCTTGCCGTTGTCGCGCGCGCTCGTGCAGGATCGTCTTGATGCGAGCAATTTCCCGAGTGGCCTTGATGATCTCACTCGGCGCCTCGAGTCGTTCGGTCTCGCTCTGAAGGCGAAGGCGGAACAGGTTCTGCTGCGTCTCTTTGAGAAGCAGCTCGAGTTGGTCGTCGTTGTGCTCGCGGAGGACGGCGGGTTTGCTCATCGTTCGGTCCCCGAAGCCGCGCCGACCGTTCGACGGCCCTGACGCGGCGTCATGTGATTACTCAGGTGGTGCCAGAATGTTTTCAAACGTCCGCTCGAAGTTGTCGTCGTCGAAGGTCGCTTCGCGAAGAAGAGTCCGAGACTGGAGTCGCCGGTGCGTTCGGATTCGACCTGGAACCCGGTGCAACGGAGATGATCGAG
>JBDTIR010000387.1:0-9029 GCA_039936275.1 Isosphaeraceae bacterium
CCCGCCGCGGAGTTCGAGGCCAAGAGTACGGAGTTGGCCAAAACCCTGGCGACGTCCGAACCCAATCCAGCCCCCTTCGCCGCCTTGCTGGTCAAAGCGATCGCCGACGCCCCTCCCAAATCCATGCGCGAGGTCGTCGAGCGCTACGGCGACCTGCTCACCCGGGCTGGCTCGTTTAAAGTTGAGGATTCAGCCGATCCGGCCCTGGCCGAAGGCCGACGCTGGATCGATCAACCGCAAGGCCCGATCGCGATCCCGGCCGTTGAGACCACCCGGCTCTTCAACCGGGCCGACCGTACGACCTGGAAAGAGAAGCAAAACCAGCTCGCTGCGCTTGACGTCACTCACCCCGGGGCCCCTGGCCGAGCAATGGTCCTCAATGACAAGCCGCAACTGTACAATCCTCAAGTCTTCGTGCGAGGCAACCCCGGGAGGCGCGGGGAGGCCATTCCTCGAAGGTTCCTCAAGGTCCTCTCCGGTCCCGACCGAGCCCCGTTCAGCCACGGCGGCGGCCGGCTCGACCTGGCCAACGCCATCGTCAGCGAAACCAACCCGCTGACCGCGCGGGTCATGGTCAACCGGATCTGGATGCACCACTTCGGTACCCCCTTGGTGGCCACCCCCAGCGACTTCGGCCTGCGCAGCGAAGAACCGACCCATTCCGACTTGCTCGACTGGCTGGCCGCGCAATTTATCAAAGGAAATTGGTCGATCAAAAACATGCATCGGTTGATGATGCTCTCCGCCGCTTACCAGCAGCGCAGCGACGACCGCCCCGAGTGCCTGGCGGTTGATCCCGAGAACCTGCTCGTCTGGAAGCAAACCCGCCACAGGCTCGAATTCGAGGCGATGCGTGACGCCTTCCTGGCCGTCTCCGGCAAGCTCGACCCCGAGATGGGCGGCCGACCCGTCCCCTTGACCAACGAGCCGTTCTCCACCAGACGAACGATTTACGGCTTCATCGACCGCCAGGAATTGCCGTCGGTCTTCCGAGCGTTTGACTTCGCCAGCCCAGACGCCTCCAGCCCCGGGCGGCACGTCACCGTCGTGCCCCAGCAGGCGCTCTTTCTCATGAACAGCCCGTTCGTCGTCGAACAGGCCAGGGGCCTCGCCGCCTTGCCCACCCTGGCAGCGGACGGAGACCTCAAAACACGGGTCGATCGCCTCTATCAACATCTCTTTGGACGACCCGCCGAGCCTCATGACGTCGCGGCGGCCTCAAGGTTCCTGGAGCTTCGCGCCGGGGAAACGGCGGCCGATCGGCCCGTCGTCTGGCGATACGGCTACGGCCGCCTGGAAGAATCCGCCAGCCAGGTCGAAAACTTCCAAGGCTTCCCGCACTGGACCGGCAGCGCCTGGCAATTCAGCGAAAAACTTCCCGACCCTGTGGGGAGCTACATGCACTTGCTCGACAACGGCGGCCACGTCGGCCCCGACCTCTCGCACACCGTCATCCTCCGCTGGACCGCACCCCGGGACGCCTTGATCGCCATCGAAGGCGAACTCGGCCACACTCAACCCAAAGGGGACGGCGTCCGTGGCCGGATCGTCGCCAGTAGCGGCGGCGTCCTGGGCGTCTGGACCGCCCACAACGCCAAGACGCCAACCCCGTTGGAACGCTACGCGGCCCGGGCCGGTGAAACGATCGATTTCGTCGTCGATTGCCGCGCCGAACAGAGTTTTGACTCGTTCACCTGGACCCCGGTCGTTCGCCTGATCGACCCGTCCCCCACCGCCGGCTCAACCAGCCGCTGGGACGCCAAAGGAGACTTCCACGGCCCGATGCCCGCGCCGCTGACCCCTTGGGAATCCTACGTCCAGGTGCTCATGCTGACCAATGAATTCGTGTACGTGGATTAAATTCCCGATCGGGGAACAACAGGAGCGGACGATGTCTCATCACACCCCAAGGCCTGACCAAGGTTCCTTGACCCGCCGAGAGCTCTTGACCCGGTCCGGGATGGGCTTCGGCGCGTTGGCCCTCGGCGGCATCCTGGCCGACCAAGGGCTCTTGACCAACACCGCCAAAGGGGCGGTCGATTCAATCTCGCCGCTCGCCCCCAGGCTCCCTCAGTTCGCCCCCAAGGCTAAACGGGTGATTCACCTGTTCATGAATGGTGGACCTTCACAGGTTGACACGTTTGATCCCAAGCCCGCCCTCACGAAGTTCTCCGGCAAACCGATGCCGTCCACCAACCTGGCCACCGAGCGCAAAACCGGCGCAGCGCTCGGTTCCCCGTTCTCGTTCAAGAAGTACGGCCAGAGCGGCATTGAGGTCAGTGACATCTTTCCCCACGTCGGCGAATGTATTGACGACATCTGCGTGATCCGGTCGATGCAGGCCGACGTGCCGAATCATGAACCGTCGTTGATGCTGATGAACTGTGGAGACGCCCGCCAGGCCAGGCCGAGCGTCGGCTCCTGGGCACTCTACGGCCTGGGGACCGAGAACCAGAACCTCCCCGGATTCATGGTCATGTGCCCCGGCGGTTACCCGATCGCCGAGTCTCAGAACTGGCAGGCCGGCTTCCTCCCCGGCGTCTACCAGGGGACCTATCTCGACACCCAGAACACCGACATCGAAAAATTGATCCAGAATATCAAGAACAATTACGTCTCGAACAAATCTCAGCGCGAACAGCTTGACTTGCTCCTTGAACTGAACCGCGACCACATCGAACGTCGCGGTCAGGAAGCCGAACTCGAAGCCCGCATCCAGTCATTCGAGCTGGCCTACCGCATGCAGTCCGAGGCAGGCGACGCCTTCGACGTCTCTCGCGAACCCGAGCATATCCGAGAGATGTACGGCCCCGGGGTCCACGCCCGCCAGCTCCTGATCGCCCGGCGGCTCCTGGAACGCGGCGTGCGTTACATCCAGGTCTGGCACGGCCAAGGGCAACCCTGGGATAATCATGTCAATATTGAACCAGAGCATCGCAAGCTGGCCAAGCAGTGCGACCAGGGGATCGGCGCCTTGCTCAAGGACCTCAAGCAGCGCGGGATGCTCGAAGACACCCTGGTGATCTGGGGCGGCGAGTTCGGCCGCACTCCCAGCGTCGAACTGCCGATGCCCGGCACCGGCGTCAAGGCCCCGACCGGCCGCGACCACAACCATTACGGCTTCAGCATGTGGCTGGCCGGCGGCGGCGTCAAAGGGGGCCACGTCCACGGCGCCACCGACGATTTCGGGTTCCAGGCGGTCGAGGGCAAGGTCCACGTCCACGACCTTCACGCCACTATCCTCCACCTGCTCGGCTTCAACCACGAAACCTTCACGTACCGCTACGCCGGCCGCGACTTCCGTTTGACAGATGTTCACGGCCGCGTGGTGAGTGAAATCCTGGCATAAGCATCCCTCAAAACGGATTCACAGGCACAACGGTCTTCGGCTTCGGCGCAGCGGGTTTAGCCGCTGGGGCCGGGGCTGGTGGTCTCGCGGCGGGAGCCGGAGCAGCAGCGCCAGGATGAACCGGCTTCGAAGCGGCGGCTGGTTTGGCCGCTGCGGCGGCTGGTCTCGCCCTGGCCTGTTGAAGGGCGTCGTCATAGGCTTTGAACAGGTCATCATCAAGGTATCCCTCGATCATGGACCGGGTGTCGGCCAGGAGCGCCTGCGCTGCCTTGGTCAAGATCGGGGTTTTGGGATCTTGCTGATGGCGGGCCTCGTCCTCGACGGTTTGGAGTGCCTTTTGCATCGCCTCGCGGCTGGGAAGGGTGCGGAACTGATCGAGCAAAAGGGCGACCTCGTCCCAGGCGTCCCCTTCGGCGCGGGCCTTCATCCGGGCCTCGATCCGTCTGCGGCGGGCAATCTGGTCAAGCACGTCGTCTCGAAGCGCATAGAGACGGGTCTCAAACGCGACGGCCTTTGACTTCGTCCCTTCAATTACATAGGTTTTCTCGTCGATAAGTTCACCCGGCATCAAGGGAAATTCAATCAAGGGTTCAATGTTGGCCGCCAGAAGCCGGACCACCACCAAGCCGTCGGCGAAGCCTGCCGGCAAGGTGATCCGGCCGTCTCGGTCGGTCGTGCCGACCTCGCGAGGGGGAGCGTCGGGCACCCGCCTCGCGGTCAAGGTATAACCGGCCGCTGGCGTCCTCTCGGCCCCGGCGACCATGAACCGAAGCCGCGTTGGCACGTTCGCGGGCTCGATCCCCACGGCGAGTAACCGCGTGGTTTGCATCGAACGGGTGGTCAAGGGGTCTCGATAGGCGCTCACAATCGAACAACGCGCCGACGCCCCTTCGATCGACAGCACCGGTAAGTACGTCGATCGAATCAGATCCAGCCGCAATGTTGATCCATCGGGCCTGGCATAGATCCGCACCGGACGGAAGACGGTCCCGACGCGAACCAACCGGCCGATCGGGTCGGCCACCGGCAAGGCCCCGCCTTGCACCTTGACCGAGACGCCTCCACCGCTCGCCTCGCCAATTTCCGCAGTCGGCGCGAAGACGTCCAGCGCCAGATTCAGCAAGGCCCGCGCCAAGTCGTCGGGATAAGGCGCGGGGCGTCGTTTCAAAGGCCCCAGCACGGTCGTCGCCGCGTCGTACTCCCGACCTGAGAGATCATATCCCGACGCTGCTGGACCGATTCTTATCAACCAAACCTTATCATATTCCTTTGCCAAGGGGGCAATCACTTCCTGCCCAAGCTCCTCCAGGCCGCCCTCGACAAGCGGCCCGTTCCCTTCGTCAACGTCCAGGTTCCAAGGGGTGCCGACAAACCGGCGTACTAACGTGCGCCACGACTCGATCAGCGCAAGCCGTCCCCGGTCGTCAAGCCGCGTTCCTGGATCAACCGAGACCCAGGCCCGGATCTTGTACGGCCTGCGCTCGATTGGAACCGGCCGCGCCACCGACGTCTCTGCACCAGAAGTCACTGAGGCCAGGGCAAGAACCAATGGCGTCAACAACAAGAACCAAAAATTTCTATACATTCTCACGCGAATAGCCATTTTAGAATTTACTGATTATTGATCGGTTCAATCGTCCACCTTTCGATCCCTTGATACAGATGCTCCGTCGTCTCGCCAGGGCCGGTCAAGCGAGTGCGCCAGGCGTAATGGTCGTCAAGCTGCCAGAGGGGCAGCACGGGCAGTTCGTCGCGAGACTCGCGGTCAAGCTGCACAACCAGGGCGCGGGCCTCGGGCCATTGAGGGGCCCGCTCCAGCTCTAACAGGAGTTGCAACGTCCGGCTGCTCGCGATCGAGCCCAAAGCGCCGGCCGAGGACGGGGCGTCGTACCCCGGGCAGAGGATCGGCCCAGCTTCCCAGGCTGGTTCGGTCCATCGGCCGGAGCGATAGGCCAGGTCGAACCGGCGGCCGGCGCGAAGTTCTTGCTCAAGATCGGTCTCAGGGCGCTCGACGGCGCGCAACTCGACGCCCGAGGCGCGGAACGCCTCGGCCAGCTTGGGCGCGACGGCCAGGGCCTCGGGGGTCCTTGGATACTCGAACGTCAGTTTGAGCGCCCCGCCCCCCATCTCGATCTGCGCCGCACGCACCAATGCTCTGGCCAGGCCGGCGTCGTACTCCAGCGGCTTGACGCCGGGGGCGTCGGCGTAACTCCCTTTGGCGAACGGACCATCAGCCTGAGCGTTGTTGCCGTCGATCGAGCGGCGCAGCAGGGTTTCTTCCAGCAGAGCCTTACGATCAATCGCATAAGACAGGCCCCGCCGCAAGGTCCGATTACGCAGGACTGGATTGCGGCCGTCGAGAGCAATCAGGTGGATACTCGCATGTTCATAAACGCCGACTTTGATTCCCTTCGCCTTCGCCAGGCCGGCCACGCGGTCGGGCGGGATGCGTTCGATCAGGCTGACCTCGTCGCGCACCAACGCCCCGAGCGCGTGGTTCACGTCGGTCAGGCGGTGTTCACGGATGCGGCGGATCTTCGCCCCTTGGCCGTTTGAATCGGCCGCGCGAGCCTGGTAGACCGCGAATTCGTCCGTGGTGGACTCGGGGATGAACGACCCATCGCTGATCCGCGAACGCGAACCGTCAAGGCCGGCCACCAGGCCGTCAGGCCCCGCCTGCGCCGAGCCGACCGGGCCGAGCAACCAGGCTTCTGGCTTGAGCAAGGGACGGGTCAGGCGGACCTCGACCCGGTGCTCGTCGGTCGCCTCGATCCGCTCGACCAGGTCTTCCCAACGCGCTTGATAACTGAGCGAGCCTGGCGAGGCCCGATCGACCAAGGCGCCTAAAACGTCGCGAGCGCCGACCGGGCGCGAGCCGTCGGACCAGGTCCGATCAGTGCGCACGTCCAGGATCAGACGCCGGCCCAGGTCAGTCATTTCCAAGGCCGAGGCAAGCTGGCCCGGCAACCGCCCTCGCGTTGCCTCTTCATCGACCCCGGCGAGGATCGGCAGGTAAACCAAGGGGGTCGTCCTTGCGTCCGCGGGTGAGCGGACCCAGGGGCCGACCGGGCGAGGCAGGTCGATCACCGCTACGTCGAGCGTCGGCCAGAGCCGGAACGCCTCGGCGTAACGGGCGGACAACCCGTCGAGTTCCGGCCAGACCCGCAGGGCCTCGGACAAGGGGTCGAGCTGATCGCCTCCGGTCTTGCCGTCGGCCAACGTCACCAGCGCACGCGCCTTGGCGGCGAACCGCTCGCGCCACTCCTTTCCCAAGGGGCTCCCGGGCGCGGTCTGCTCCAGGTCCCGCAAGACTCGTCGCCCTTGCAGATAGGCTCCCTGGTCGAACGCGCTGCCGAGCCGGCCTGCATAGGCGGCGGCCAGGGAATCAACCAGCCCTGGATAATCCGGCTGACGTTCGCGCAGCTCGTTCAGGAGCCTCAAGGCGCGTTCGTGGTCCTTGTCCCGCATCAAGGCGGCCGACCCTTCGCGGAACAAGAGATCGTCTACCTGCTCGCGCAACCCCTTCCAGGCGGGATTTCGAGACTTCACCCGCAAGAAATACTCGAACGCCTTCGCATAATCCCCCGCCCGGCTGAGCCGCTCCCCTTCGACCAGCAGACGATCCTCAAAATACTCCAGGGAACTGATATTCACCCGTCGGACGTTGAAATCGCCGGCCTCGGAACCAATAATATGGATATTGATATCATCAATTTGCTTCGGACCAATATCTTTTTTCGGTTCTTTTCCAGGGAGGAAGACGTTCCCTTCGGGTGGCGGTGTGAACCGTTTTGCCTTGGCCTTGGCTTTGGCCACGGTTTTCTCGTCCTTGGCCGGGTCGTACGGCGGCAAGGGGCGAGGGCTGACCGGCTCGATGTCGAGAGTCGTGCCGTCGGTCAGGGTGATCCGATCGAACGGCGGCGCGGTCAGCAAGTCGGCCGACCGCTTCGCCAACGGCCCACCCTGGCCGAGTCCCAAGTTCGGGACGGCCCAAGGCACAATCAAGACCGCGCAGACCGCCAAGGCCGTCGCGATCGGTCGCCCGTTCGGGTTCCTCATGCGGCACGCGCTCCAAAAAGGGTCCAAAGAAAGGGAACGCTGATCCGCTTTCATGCACAAACCTATTATGGACCCAAGGCGCTCCCCGGTACAGGGTTAAGGGGTGGGGGCGTGCATTTTGACCCGATTCCAAGAAAATTCACGATTCCTTTGGTTTTTTTATAGACATCTCCTCACCGACTCGCGATCATGAGAGGTACATTAAGGCGTAATCACCGATGGGGGTGGTTTGCCAACGGCAAGGGTCCATGTTTGACCAATCAAAGATCCGGGAGTCTCTCGCGATGTCGCTCTACGATGCCGCCCCGATCGTCACCAATCGGTTTGTGCAGGAGAATGACGAGGAGTTCGCCGCCACCCTGGAAGGCTTGCGACTTGAGCTGGCGCCGACCACAATCATGGAATCGGTCTGGGTTGACCTGGTGCTCCTGGCCATCCATCGCTTGCGGACCTCGGCCCGGGATGAGACCGACGATTCCTCCCTGGACGGCAAGTGGATGCGGTTCCAGTCCATGACAAGCCGGAGCCTGGACAACGCCATGTCCAAGCTAGAGAAATCCAGGCGCGCGGCGAAGAAAGCCGCCGAGTCGGCCGCGACTCAGGATCGACCCGCCCCCTCCCCTGCCCCGGCCGAAGCCTTGCCGACTCGCCACGCCCCGAAGACGCCCAAAAAGGCCGCAGCGCAGATTCAGGAGACGCCATCAAAGTCCACAACCACCAGAGAGGACGATTCGCCGGACCTTGATTCCCAGGTTCCGCAAAGATCCTCTAATGAAACAAATGCTCTCAAAGTGCTGCTCGGCACGCTCGAACCAGACGCGCGCCTGGGGTTTCTCGAACAGTTCCGCGACGAGGTCAACGAGATGCTTGCCGAAGGATTCTCACCCGAAGAGGTTATGGACACGATCCCGGTCTTGAGCCTTGAAGACGTCGAGGCGTTCCAGTCCGGCCGACCGATCTCGAACGTCCCGAACGAGCCGGCAAAGCTGGCCATTTGAACCCTTTGAATCAAAGAATGTAACGGCTCAAGTCGTCGTCGGCGGCGATGGCTTCGAGGCGCTGGCGGATGAATTCGGCGTCGATCTTGACGTGCTTCTCGGCGCGGTCGGGAGCGTCGTAGCTGATTTCCTCAACGACCCGTTCGAGGATCGTGTGCAGGCGGCGGGCCCCGATATTCTGGGTGGACCGGTTGACCTGATGGGCGAAGTCGGCCATCGCGTCGATGGCGTCGGGTGTGAAGGTGACGTCCAGACCTTCGGTGCCGAGCAACGATTGATACTGTTTGACGAGCGAGGCGCGCGGCTCTCGGAGAATGCGGGCGAAATCGTCGCGGGTCAGGTCGTCAAGTTCGACCCGGATCGGGAACCGGCCTTGCAGTTCGGGCATCAGGTCGGAAGGTTTGGCGCGATGAAACGCCCCAGCGGCGATGAAGAGGATGAAATCGGTGCGCACAGGGCCGTACTTGGTGTTGACGGTCGTCCCCTCGACGATCGGCAAGAGGTCGCGCTGGACGCCTTGGCGAGAGACGTCGGGGCCTCGGCCGCCGCCATCATCGCCAGCGACCTTGTCGATCTCGTCGAGAAAGACGATCCCGGACTCCTCGGCCAGGGTCACGCCGGCC
>JBDTIR010000388.1:0-2185 GCA_039936275.1 Isosphaeraceae bacterium
GTTGGGAATCGTCATTCCCGACCGGCCTGGGCTCGTCGAGCGGATGCGCCGTAAGCCGATGGTGCCGCTAGTGATCGGCGTTGTGCTCCTGGTCGTTGCTACGGTAGTATTGAAGCTCTGGAGGGAACGCCGACAGAACCTGCCGCAGGTCGCCGAGGTTAACCAAAGGGAAGGAATGGAGGCGCTCGAGCGCGGTGACTACAGTCTGGCCAAGGACAGGCTCCGCAAGGCAGCCAACGCCCTGACCGAACTCAGGGATGACGAGGCCGGAAAGGTCCGCCAGGCCGCTGGCGAAGCGGCGATCTTCGCCGACCAGGTCGGCGAGAAGCTCGAAGACCTGATCGACACCGCCGCCTACAAGTCCGAAGAATGGCCGGACCTGTTCGATCGGAAGTACCGGGGGCGGTCGGTCCTGTTGGAAGGTACGTTGAAAGAAAGGCGCGATCACGAGCCCGGTTTCGAGCTCGATTATCGGATCGTCGGCGACGGCAAAGCCCCCAAGACCGGCTGGGTGGACCTGACCGACCTGGCGATCTTTGAAGGAGGGGCCGCCAAGGCGGGCCAAAAAGTCACCTTTGGCGCACGACTCGCCTCGATCACACTGGATGACCGGGGTGAGTTCCGGATGCGGTTCGAACCCGAGAGCGGCGTGTTCATGACCAATGTCAAGGCCCTCAAAGCCTTGCCAGACTGGGACGAAGGAGCGGAGGACCTGCCTTGAGCCGATTCCTGCTTGCGTTGAGTCTGGTTCTGGCTGGAACCGCCGCCGCCCTCGCGGTTGAGAATGAGCCGGCCGATCTGACCAGGCAGCCCGAGCTTCTGGGCCGCGAGGTCACGGTCGACGACCGGATCAAACTGACCTTGACCCACGACGGCCGCGTCTGGGATGAGATCCTTTTGATGAGGACCTCCGTCCGCTTCATGCTACCCAGTCATCTGCGACTCAAAACCGCTCCGGATCGCGGACAGCCGATCCGGCTTCGAGGGACCTTGCGCAAACTGAACGGCCGGCAAGACGAGCGCGGTCAAGAGATCTACATTTGCGATGTGGTCGAGCGAACCTTGATGAAGCCCGATCTGGAACGGCTCAACCGCGCTGTCGCCGATCTGGGTCCGAAAGACGCCCAACCTCGCTACGATTGGGCGCGTTGGGCGAGACGCCGAGGGCTCGATTTTCAGGATGAGGCGCTCTTGCGTCGGGCCGTTGAACTCGACGACCAGGCCTTGCGGATCGAGGCCGATCAGCCCTCGACCGACCCACCAAAGCACTGGCTGGCCCTGTCGGCGAAGGCCAAGGGGCTCGGTCGCAAGGTCGAGGCCGCCGCGCTCGCCCACCTTGGGTTCCGCGCCCGCCTGACCAAATCGGCCGGGGCGGCCGAGATTGAACGACTGGCCAAGGAAGTCGGCGAGACCTTCCCCGACGCGGCCAGGCCAACGCCTTCCAAAGACCTCGGCGACTGGCTGGCTTCCTACAAGACCGACCCGGGCGACGCCTACCGGCGCGCCCCGGTCGACGTCCAGGCTGCGTTCGATCATCGCCTTCTCGGTGATGCACTGGAGCGGAAATGGGAGCTTCTGGCCCTCGCCGATCCAAAGGAAGCACTCACCCTGGCTGCGCAAGCCCGCGATCGGCTGCCGAGTCGGCCCGAGTTCGCCCGCAGGCTCGAAGACCTCGGCCTGGAGGCTCTGGAGCGCGACGTTCCTTCGCTCCGTCGCGACGAGGTCGAGACCCTGGCCAAACAGCTCAAGGATCGCGGAGAGGCCGAGCGGGCCGAGGCGGTGACGCGGACCTGGCTTAATGACCAGCGGACCAGTCGGCTGAACCGAAGGGATGTCGAAGGCCGGATTGCCCTGGCCGAGCTGTACATTGAGATGCTCGGCGACCACAGCGCAGCCGGGACCTTACTTCGCGACGCCGGTCGGATCGATCCCGGTTCCAAGACCCTGACCCGTACTTACCGCCGCCTGGGCTATCGTCGCGACGGCGACCGCTGGATTTCCCCTGACGAGCCGCCCTCGGCAGACCGCGAGCCGGACGAGACGGTTGACGGTCCAGGCCGTCGAGAGACCAGAGACCCCTTGCTTGGCCTGACCCGCAGGCAGGTCCGTGCCCGCCTTGGCGAACCTGAACGGATCGCCAAGGCCGCCACCCAGGGGCAAGTCGTTGAACAATGGATCTACCGCT
>JBDTIR010000389.1:0-2024 GCA_039936275.1 Isosphaeraceae bacterium
AACTATTCCTTGACCCTCACCGGCGACCGCTTTGAGGTCTCGGCGACGCCCCACTTGCCGACCTTGCGGATGTTCCTCTGGAGCAGCCGGTCGTTAATGGCCGCCGCGAGGAGCAGCATTCACAACCAGCACTACCGGATGGAAGCGATCCGAGGCTATCCCGAGGTGGGCGACCTCTGGAGCCCTGGCTATTTCCGGGTGGACGTCCGCCCCGATCATCCGGCGACCTTGACCGTCTCGATCGAACCTTGGGAGCAAATCCTCTGCATGACGCCCGAGGCCGCCGCGGCCGCCGAATCCGAGCGGCGTCGGCGCTTGATCGAGGCCGCGACTCCCGAAGCCCGCTCCGGTCCCGAGGCCGAACTGGTCCTGGCCGCCGACCAGTTCCTGATCAATCCCGCCGGCCGTGTCGAGGACGCTTCGCGAGCGCACGCCAGGGGCGACGAGGTCCGCACGGTCATTGCCGGCTACCACTGGTTCACTGACTGGGGCCGCGACACCATGATTAGCCTCGAAGGCTTGACCCTGACGACCGGCCGCCACCTTGAAGCCGGTTACATCCTGCGCACGTTCTCTCATTATCTGCGCGACGGCCTGATTCCCAACCTGTTCCCCGAAGGCCAGATAGAGGGCCTCTACCACACCGCCGACGCCACGCTCTGGTTCGTCCACGCCATCCACCGCTATGTTCAGGCCACCGGCGATCGTGAGACCTTGCGAGAACTCTTGCCGAAACTGCTCGACGTTGTTGACCATCATGTCCGTGGAACTCATTTTGGCATTGGCGTTGATTCGGGCGACGGCCTGCTCAAGCAAGGGGCCGAGGGCTATCAATTAACCTGGATGGATGCCAAGGTTGACGGCTGGGTCGTCACGCCCAGACGAGGCAAGGCCGTCGAGATCAACGCCCTCTGGTACAACGCCCTCCGCCTGATCGAAGCTTGGACCCGTCAGGAACTTGGCGACGAGGCGGCGACCCCCTTGGCCGCACACGCCGAACGGGCGTTCACATCATTCAACCAACGATTCTGGTATGAAGCCGGCGGATACCTCTACGACGTCGTTGACTCTGAAGGCATTGGGGACGATCCGTCCTTGCGGCCGAACCAGCTTTTCGCGATCTCCCTGGATTACCCGGTGCTTGATCCTGGCCGATGGCCGTCGGTGGTGGACGTCTGCCGTCGTCGCCTGCTGACCCCGTTCGGCCTGCGATCCCTGGCGCCCGGGCAACCCGACTACAAACCCCATTATGTCGGCGACATCCACGCCCGAGACGCCGCCTATCACCAGGGGACCGTCTGGGCCTGGTTGATCGGTCCGTTCATTGACGCCTGGCTGAAGGTCCACCCCGACGACGTCGCCGGTGCCCGCAAGATTCTGGACGACATGGTCCCGTCCCTGGGCGAGGCCGGCTTGGGGTCGATCAGTGAGATTTTTGACGCCGAGCCACCGTACACGCCTCGCGGTTGCATCGCCCAGGCCTGGAGCGTGGCCGAACTGCTCCGCGCCCTGGTGAAGACCGCGAGCGATTGACCACGATTTTCCTTTCGTAGGGCGGATGAAGCCCGCCGTCTTCAATTCAATCTCGGATGGAGGGCTTCACCGGCACTACAAAACCAATTGCATAACTTCGACCTGGAATCGGAAATTTCTCGGTCGTTCTTCCTGGATCGCCTCTTACTTCGCGAGGTCAATCGCCTCCAGGGCCCCTGGATTCTCCAAGCCTGACAGGTCGCCGGCATCCAGGCCGAGGGCTCGAGCGCGGACGGCCCTTCGAAGAACCTTGGCGCTGCGGGTCCTGGGCAGTTCGGCCACGAAGAGCACCCTGGACGGAGCGAACGGCTTGCCCAGAGCCCCGGCCACCCGACTGCGCAGTTCGTCTCGCAAACCGTCGTTGGGTTCAAACCCCGCATGGAGTACGACGTAGCACCAGACGACTTCCCCCTTGAGATCGTCAGGAACCCCGACCGCCGCCGACTCGACGACCCCTGGATGTCCGATCAAGGCCGACTCGACCTCCGCGG
>JBDTIR010000390.1:0-6240 GCA_039936275.1 Isosphaeraceae bacterium
GAACCTGATCCCCCCACCTTTCGGCTCCCCGGTGGCTGTCGCCCCCGAATACAACGGCTCCTGTGCCTTCAAGGCCAGCGGCCACACCGAATGGGCCGACGGCAACTCGAATCAGACCGGGTTCACCACGGCCTGGCCGCCCAACTACCAGACCATGAGCACCTCCCACGGCAACCTGGACGTGGACCTGTTCAGCTTCAAGGAACATAGCGGCGGGCCGACCTTTGGCGCGATCACCGCGCGCAGCTACCACCCTGGCGGAGTCAACGCCCTGTTCGGCGACGGCAGCGTCAAGTTCATCAAGAGTTCGGTCAACGGCGTCGCCTGGCGCGGGCTCGGCACCGTCGGCGGCAACGAGGTCATCAGCGCCGATGCCTACTAAACCGGCCTCAACGGGCGTACCAATGGGTTCCGGCAGAACAGCCGGGGGTGGCTGGGCCACACCAAAGCCACTGTGGGACAGTCGCCCCCGACTGTCCCGGTCCTCTCAGAATCCGTAGCGCACCCGACCCGGCCTCGACGTCCGACCTTGCCGCCGCCTGGAGCCGGGTTGTAGACTAAGTGGAGGCGTGGAACGCTTCACAAACGGCGAGGCGACGCGACCGATCCCAAAACGGATTCCGACGGCCCAACCAGGGGGAACGACTCGCAATGACGCCGCCTCCCCCTACCCCGGCGTTCGAGATCTACTTGCTCGGCGAGGTCGATTTCGACGACGCCATTCGCCTCCAACGCCGCCTGGTCTACGACCTGGGCGATCGCGGCGGAGGTGCCTTGATCCTCTGCGAACACCCGGCGATCATCACCGTCGGCCGTTCGGGCAGCCGAGCCTATATCCGCCCCGACGACCATGAGTTGCGCGACCTCGGCATCCCGGTTCGCTGGGTCAACCGAGGCGGCGGCGCCGTCTTGCACCTCCCCGGGCAGCTTATCGCCTACCTGGCCCTGCCGCTCGACCAGCTCGGGCTGAACCTGAACGATTACCTTGACGGGCTCCATCGCGCCTTGATTGGCGTCCTGGCCGAGTTCGACCTGAGAGGGGCGACTCATCCAGGAATGGCAGGCGTTTACCTTGGCCACGCCCGCGTCGCCTCAGTAGGCGTGGCGGTCAACCGCTGGATCGCCTCATACGGCCTGACCCTGAACGTCAACCCGTCCCTTGACCCCTTCGCCATGCTGGATGAGCCCGGCCACGGCGGCTATCGCTTGCACCAGACCTCCATGGAAGCCAGACGCCAGCGGCCCACCCTGATGGCCAAGGTGCGCGAGGCCCTCTTACGCCAGCTCGAAACCGTCTTCGGGCTCGAACGCCATCATCTTTATACTGATCATCCCTTGATCCGTCGGAAGGCCCGACCCCATGCTTACGTCGCCAGCCTCCGTTGAAGGACGGCCCCTCCCTTCATTGCCAATCCTCGTCAACAACGACGAACCCTCCCCCGCCCCTCGCCGTCGGTTGCCGGAATGGCTCAAGCGGCCGATCCCCACCTCGGGCGGCATGGGCTTCACCCAAAACCTGGTCGCCGAGCTTGGCCTGGAAACCGTCTGCGAAAGCGCCCGATGCCCGAACCGCTCAGAGTGCTGGACCCGTCGCACGGCCACGTTCATGGTCATGGGCGAGGTCTGCACCCGTCCTTGCGGCTTCTGCTCGGTCCCCAGGGGCAAGCCCGAGGCCCTCGCTCTCGACGAACCCGACCGCCTTGCCGAAGCCTGCGCCCGGTTGGAGTTGAAGCACGTCGTCATTACCAGCGTCACCCGCGACGACCTCCACGACGGCGGCGCCGACCACTTCCGCCGCTGCGTCCTGGCCGTCCGCGCCCGCACAGGGGCCACGATCGAAGTCTTGACCCCTGACTTCAACGCCGACCCCGCCGCCATCGACGTCGTGCTCTCAGCCTCGCCCGAGGTCTTCAACCACAATATGGAAACCGTCGCCAGGCTCCAGCGCCACGTCCGCCGCAAGAGCCAGTACGCCGTCAGTTTGAAGGTTTTGGACTACGTCAAAACCCAGCGCCCGGACCTGCTCACCAAGACCGGCCTGATGCTCGGCCTGGGCGAGACGACTGACGAACTCTTCGAGACCCTCGCCGACCTCCGCGCCGTGGGTTGCGACCTCTTGACCCTCGGCCAGTACCTCCAACCCTCGCCCCGCCACCTGCCCGTCGAGCGCTATTTACCCCCTGAAGAATTCGACGAACTCGGTCGCCTCGCCCGCAAACTCGGCTTCCTCGACGTCGCCAGCGGCCCCTTCGTCCGCTCAAGCTACCACGCCGACGAGATGGCCAAGGTCTTGAAATAACTTCGGGATGCGACCGACTGGATCAAATGACCAACGACCGATAACGGAGGCGCAGGTCTCGGGGCACTGTTTGAATTCGTGTTCATCTCCGAATTACAAATTCTTGAGGTCAAGACGCATGCCCCACTCGATCTGCGTCACCTGTGGCGTTCAGTATCCAGAGACCCCCAAGCCGCCCGAGAATTGCCCTGTCTGTGACGACGACCGGCAGTACGTCGGCTTGCAAGGGCAGCAGTGGACGACCCTCGACGACCTGCGGGGCGAACACGAAAATACGTTCAAGCACGAGGCGTCAGGGCTCACCTCGATCCAGACCACGCCGAAATTCGCCATCGGACAGCGGGCGTTCCTGATCCAGTCGCCTGGCGGAAACGTGCTCTGGGACTGCGTCTCATTGATCGACGACGCCACCGTCAAGACGATCCAGGAACGAGGGGGCCTGGCGGCCGTCGCCATCTCGCACCCGCATTTTTATGCGACTATGGTCGAGTGGAGCCGGGCCTTTGGCGGCATCCCCATCTATGTTCACGCCGACGACAACACATGGATCATGCGCCCGGACCCGGCCGTCACCCTTTGGGAAGGTGAAATCCACACATTGCACGACGGCCTGACTCTGGTCCGCTGCGGCGGCCACTTTGAGGGCAGCACCGTGCTCCACTGGCCTGCGGGGGCTGACGGACGAGGGGCCTTGCTCGTCGGCGACACCCTGCAAGTCGTGCCAGATCTCCGCCACGTCAGTTTCATGCGCAGTTATCCGAACTACATTCCCTTGCCGACTGAGGCCGTCCGCCGGATCGCCCGGGCCGTCGCCCCGTTCTCGTTCGAGCAGGTCCTCGGCATGTTTCCCGGCCTGACTATCCCGAGCGACGGCCAAGGCGCCGTCGCCCGCTCGATCGAGCGATACCTCAACGCCATCAAGAGTTGACGAGTCGGCTCGATGAATCCAGGAAGGCGCAGGACGCACTCCGGCTTGCAAACCAGCGTGCGTCACTCAACCTTTGCCAATCGACCGAAGGTCAGACCCGGGCCGCGACCCGCGACCGACGCCTGGCCAGGCCCGGGACGCCCATCGCGCCGATGAGCACCAAGGCCAGACTGGCCGGCTCGGGCACGGCCTGCATGGCCCCGGCAATCAGGGCATAGCCCGCCGCGTTTGGGTGGACGTTCCCGCCGTCGGCGATAGAGGTGTCGGTCAGCTCGTTGCCAACAAACAGAGAGTACGTGTCAATATAATGGGCATTGAATTGCGTCGCGAGTCCGGCGTTGATCTGGTTCAACGCGGGGATCGCCCCGGCGCTGGCCTGAGCGATCGGGAACAAGGGGCTGGACGGGTCGTTGCGGAACGGCGCGAAGGGGTCAAGATAGCCCATCATCACGATGTCGGTCTGGGGCAGCGCCTGCCGTAATTCCGTCAACAAGGCGAAGTTGTTCTGTTGAATCGTGGCCAGGGTCTGGCCGACCGCCGCCTGCTGCTCCGCCGGCGTGAGCGTATCGAAGAAGCCGGGCGATCTCGCCAGGACAAACAGGTCGTTGCCCCCAAGCTGAATACTGACGGCGTCGATCGTATTCCCGGCTGCTTTCTGGTCATTGATGATCGAAAACAGCATACCGTGCTGAGTCGTCCCCGGGGGGAACGGGTTGGAATAGTTTGTATTCTGAACATAGCCCGGCATGCCAGGCACCGTACCGTCGCCCGGCGTGCCGCCGTTGAAGAAGGTCGTGGACGTTTCGCTGTCCAGGCCCAGATTGATCACTGTCGGCCGCCCGCCGTAGAACTGGGCCAGGTGATCGGCAAATGGGGCCACATAGCCGCGATCGCCGTTCGAGGGGTTATTCGTGAAGTCGGTCTCGCCGAACGCCAGGGAATCACCCACCGCGATGTATGTTCCAAACCCGGCGAACACCGTCCGGGGCGCGGTCATCGCCAGCACGGCGAGACCAAGCAGCGCAAGTCGAATCGTCAAACGGATTTCGTGCATCGGTGCGACCTCCATGCCACTTTAAGGGGGAACTCAACCTCATTGTCGTCCAAGGCCGGGAATCTTAACCAACCGAAGTTCGACACGCAAGTGAGTTGCTCAAAAATTTCCGACGAATCAAAACAACGACTGGAATCATGCGACGAATAGTTACATTGCAGACCTTCCCTATTCAATCAAAGTTACTTGGCATTATCCATCAAGAATAACTCCCTTCTCTGGATCTGGTTTGGCCGAGAGCGTCGGCCGGGCTCCAGGTAAAAATCGGCGAATTGACGCCGGGCGGATCTTGGCAACAGGTCGTCGGCCCTGGTAGTCTCTTCGCCATGAATCCACCATCATTGCGGCTGGCGTTGCTTGGCGAATTCCTCGGTACGGCCCTGCTCATCATCCTGGGTGATGGCGTGGTAGCTTCGGTTGTCCTGCTGGGCAAGCAGGGCGACTGGATCCTCATCACCACCGGCTGGGGCCTGGCCGTGGCCCTGGGCGTTTACCTCAGTGCTCGGATGAGCGGCGGCCATTTGAACCCGGCGGTGAGCCTCGCCCTGGCGGCTCGCGGTGATTTCCCATGGTCACGCTTGACCCCTTATATTCTTGCCCAGATGGTCGGCGCATTCGTCGGCGCAGTGATTGTCTACCTGGACTACGGCGCGGCCTTCGCCGACTTTGAGCAGAAGAACCAGATTGTTCGGGGGGCGTTGAGCGCCGGGAAGCTGGTCGGCCCCGCGGCGGGCGGCGCCGGGGTCTTTGCGACCTATCCGGCCTATGACGACCTCTGGCGTAACCTGTTCAGTGAGTTTCTCGGCACCGCCATCTTGATGGCCGGCATCCGGGCCCTGACCGACCCTCGCAACACCGAACCGGCCCGAGGGCTCCAGCCGATCCTGATCGGCGTCGTGGTCTGGTCCATCGGCCTGTCGCTCGGCGGCCTGACCGGCTACGCAATCAACCCGGCCCGCGATCTCGGTCCCCGCCTGGCCTCATCGGTCCTGGGCTGGGGTTCGGCCGTCTTCCAGTCGCACAACAATTACTTCTGGGTCCCGATCGTCGGCCCGATGGTCGGCGGCCTGGCGGGCACTTACCTTTACGACTTCGCCATCGGACGCCACCTCAGCCCGGCCGACGAGCCCAGCCCACCCGGCCGGGTCTCGCCTTGAGCCCGCCGAATCAGGTAAACTCGATGTCTTGAACGTGGGGCGTTCGCTACCCAAACGTCCGGAATTTGAGATAACATCCCACCCCCCTCCGCGATGATATGGAAGGTGTGTTGGTTGGACGTTCCGGATCGTCCGAGGTTCCCGGCCTCCGTTTTTCGATGGATCGCTCTCCACTCCTTTCTCATCAAACCGAATGGCTGGTCGTCGCGAACTCTTGACCCGAACGAACCCTCCAAGGCCCACCGGCCTCGCGAGCCCGATCACGGTCCCGACCGCGCCGAACGAACCCAACGGCCATTTTGGCAGTCAGACGATGGGACGTCAGTGCGGGGAGATTCCCGGGTCTGAGTGTAGGGCGGCCGTCTCGGCCGCATCCAGTTTTGAGATTGCGGCCGGGACGGCCGCCCTACATCCAAACCCCGCAGCCGAGGATGGCCACCCACCATCCTGGAATCTGCAATCTGCAATCCTCCCGATCCACGGACGCCCCTCGCCGAACGAACCCAAGCTCCCGCGCCGAACGAACCCAAGCTCGCTGCGCCGAACGAACCCAAGCCCCCGCGCCGAACGAACCCAACGCCCCGCGTCGGTCTGTCGAAATTCGGGTGCTACGGGTTGTACTCAACCCGTGACGAGTGAATCGCTTACGTTGCACGGGTTGAGTACAACCCGTGGCACCCGCTCGAACCCGCCCACCCCGCCGTGGGGCACCGTTCTTCAGGCATCGAAACTCGAAGCGTGAGCGAGGTACGTTCTGCCCGCTGCGCCGAACGAACCCAACTGCCATTTTGGCAGTCGCGAT
>JBDTIR010000391.1:0-6008 GCA_039936275.1 Isosphaeraceae bacterium
GGCCGGCGACTCTCCAAAAAGGGTTGGAGGACATCGCCAGCCACGTTGGGTCAAGCTTTTTGTGCGTCAAACGCTGATCAGACCGGTGGAGTAGCGCCCCGGCCGACGATCATGGAAATCACGAACAGAACCAGGAACGCCACGGCGAGAAAATAGGCGATGTTGGACGCGGCACCTGCCACACCTGAGAATCCCAGGACGGCGGCGATCAAGGCGATAATGAAGAACGTGATGGCCCAGCGAAGCATGGTAAACTCTCCAAAAGTTGGATGCGAAGGTCGAGAGGAAGTCCCAAACGGCAACCAATCCGTTGGGATTTGAGATTTCGGTCCGTTAACGAGACCGCATGGCCAGGCCTACGACGACGCCGACGACCAGGCCAATGCCGAACGCCGTGGCGACGGACTGGCCGGGATTGTGGCGGACCATGTCTTGCGCCATGCCGTAGCGATCTTCCGCCATTTCGGCAACGTTTCCGTAACCCTCACGAAGCCGGTCGCCCGCCTGAGAGACGTACTGGCCGGCCTGCTGGGCGTAGCCCCTGGCGGCCTCGGCAGCCTGGCCGACGGCCGAGCCCCCTTGTTCGGTGAGGTCGCCGAGGAACTTCTCGATTTGCTCACGAGCCACGCCGGTGCGCTGCTGTATGCGGCCGATGAGTTGGTCGATGTTCCCCCCCTGAATCTGGAGGTCGTCGTCGGTCAACTGACCCCACTTCTCCTTGAGCTGGCCCCGAACCTTGTTCCACTGCCCCTGAATCTCTTGAGCGTTGATCATCATTAGACTCCTCGGTTTCTCAGGATCACCGGCACACAGCCGGCTGCTTGGTGGTTAATCCAACGCAATCGCAATGCCAATGGGCTCGGTCTCGGAGAAATTGCATTTGACGATTAGGCGCAACAAAAAAACGCCCCCCTTTGGAAATCCAAAGAAGGGCGTTCGAGCGGGATCGATTGATCCAACGATCTTGATCAAAGATCAAGGGGCAGCTTACGGAGCCGGAGCCGGGGCAGGGGCGGGCTCGCCACTGACGCCCGTCGGCACCGGGGGCGCGTCGCCAGTCGTCTTGGTCTCGGTGGTGACCGATTCGGTGGTGGTCCCTTCCGGAGTCGACTGGGTCGTCTCCGTGGTGGTCTTGTTCGCGTCGCCGCAGCCGATGAGGCCAATCGGGGCGAGGAGGCCGAAGGCCAGGGCCAGGGCAAAGAAACGCTTCATAGTCGCTTTCCTACACATCAACGATGCATTGATCGGGGTGAGTCAGCTCCACAGTGAAACCAATCCTCACCAGCCGGTGGTTATAACGTCCTGGCAATGATTATGCCAATGGCCCTTAATCTGAACCGACGGATTTCACAACGGTTTTGCAGCAGCGCAGCAGGACTGACGAGGACCTCAGAGGCGATCCAGTGGTGAAAACGGCTGATGGCGAATGACTTATACCTATTTCGATAAAAACGCGACGCTGGTGAGCACCAGAATTCCGCAACAACGTCAGAATACGCGGCACGAGGCTTGCACTCGAATTTCGGACGGTTGTGGGTTCCCGAGGGAACCTCAGGTCGGAATTACGGAATCCTCACGGAGACACAGCGATGGCCAACAATAAGAACCGGCCGCAAGGCTCACAGGATCACGGCGCGACCAGGGCGATGGAAGGCGCTCGCGATCAAATCAAAAACATGAGTCAGAATGTTCAGGAAGGGGTCGATCGCCTTGGCGATGAGATTCATGATCGCTATGATTCGGCCCGGGAAGGCGCGGCACAGCGCTATCGGCAAACCGAAGGAATGATCGCGAGAAATCCGGCGCAGTCGGTCATGATCGGCTTCGGGGTTGGCTTCGGCCTGGGCGTTCTCTTGACGGTCATGCTCACCCAGCGCGAGGAAACCTGGATGGAGCGCGTGTCTGACCGGGTCCGCGACCTGCCTGACCAGTTCCGGAACCGAATGCCTGACTCCATCGCCCGACACTTCTCCTGACTCATGAACAAAAACGAGGCCGGCCTTGCGGGGATCGTTTCCCGAAAGGCCGGTTTTCGTTCGCCAGCTCACCTCGTCATCGGCCTTGCGGGCCTCCATCTCATCGTGAACGCTCCGAACCAGTGTCCAAGAACCGGGTAATATAGTCCTCCGAGCCCAAAGCGCTGGTTCGCATCAGTGAGAATACCTCCGACCCGTCGCCCACGACAGGTTCAAAAAGGTGGAACAGTTCCACGAAGCCGAGGTATTCGATCTCCTCCGATGTGTACTCGCGTGCCTCGTCTTCCGCCTTTCGTGTCGCGTTCTCGAAACTGTCGGCGCGAAATAGGACGATCCTCTCTTCGTAAACGGCCATGCCCGGTTCGGCGGGAAGACCGATGTGGCGAAAGAGGCATCGCGCGGAATACCACGGTTCATCGTTCATGTGTTCTCGTGTTTTTTGTCCAGGCGTGACGAACCGACCCAACGAGTGGAACATTGCTGCGACAACAAACCAACAGGTCGGGTCAGGTCCGTTTTGCGAGCACTCGGGTGCCTCGACATGCCGAGAGGAAGGCAATGGCTGACGTCACGTTGCTCGGTTCAAGCCGGAGGCGAGTGGGGCTCTCAGTAACCAAGGCCCATGCCCATACCTCCCATGCCACCGAATCCACCCATGCCGCCCATGCCTCCAAAGCCGCCGGGCATTCCGCCGAACATGCCAGGACCGCCGAAGCCGCCCATGCCCATGCCCATGCCTCGGCCATAGCCGCCAAAACCCATGCCCATGCCCGGGCCATAGCCGCCCATACCCATGCCTCGGCCGAAGCCGCCCATGCCCATGCCTCGGCTGTAGCCGCTACCGAAGCTGCCCAGGGCACCACCGCCGTAGCCGCTCGTGGCCATGTAGCCGCCCCCCCAGCCGCCCTGGCCGCAGCCACAGCCGCGCCGATGATGGCAGGCTTCGGCGCTGCTCGCATAGAGCAGGCCGAAAACGACCGTAAGACCCAGGGTCAAAAATCGTTTGTGCATTGGTGGTGCTCCCTAGTTGAGAATTCAGGCGGGTTCCACAAGGAACCTGGGATACGCCGGATAGACTGATCTGGCAAAATTGGTGCCTGATTTCTGGTTTGGCGCGTGAGTGTCTAGCAATTGCAAAAAGTTTTGCCCGATCGGGATCGAGACGAGACAATGGGCCGTTGATCCTGGCGAAGTGAATCCAGAGACGTGGTGAGTTCCGGTCGGATCGGTGAGCAACGAAGAACGGGGGAGGTTTGGCGTGGTCAGAAACTGGCGGTCGTGGGTGCTCCTGATTCTCCTGGTCGGGCCGTTCGCGGCCTATATGAGCCTCGGGGCCTACTGGTTAATGCAACACGGTTGGGCGCTTTATGCCTTCATGGCGTGGGTCGCGTCGGGCACCTTACTGTATTTTCTGGCCAACAAGTGGACCAAGACCCGCAGGCAGGTCTTGCCGCCGATTGACTGGGATTCCCCGCGCACCTACAGCCCGCACGATCGCAAGGCCTGGGACCTGGTCAAAGAAGAGGCCGACCAGGGCGACGCGATCGCCATGGACGTGCTCTCGGGGTTCGACGTCTATATCGACACCGGCCGACGCCTGGCCAATCGCCTGGCGGCGCATTACCACCCGCTCTCGACTGACCCGATCGAGCATGTGCCGGTCGTCGAGATCATGACCGCTCTGGAACTGGCGGCCGAAGACCTGGAGGCCCTCTGCCGGGAAATTCCCGGCGGCGATTTAGTAACGTATGCTCACTGGAAACGTGCGGTGCAGGCCACGGGATATTTAACCAAGGCCAATGAGATTTACGGCTATCTTCTGCCTTTGTTCCAACCGATGTCGGGCCTGGTCAGGCTGGGCGCGCAGAAACTGATGGTGCAGCCGAGCTGGCGGAACGTGCAACAGAACGTGATGCGCTGGTTTTACCGGGCGTTCGTCAATCGCCTGGGGCATCACTTGATCGAGCTCTATAGCGGTCGGTTGGCCATTGGCGCCGGGGCTTACCGGCGATTGGCGCGAAAAGGAATGCGTGGGGTTGCGCAGATCGAAGGCGGACCGGGGCCGTTGGTGATCGCCGTGGCCGGTGCGAAGGACGTGGGCAAGACAACCTTGATCGCGGCCTTGGAGCAGGCCAGAGCCGCCGACCTTGGCGTCGTCCGCGCCCGCCTGGGCGCCGCCGGGTTCGACCCCGACCTGGCCGGTTTGCTGATGACGGCCGAACTGGTCGAGATTGACAGCTACACCGCGCACGTTGAAGACGAGACGGCCCGCGACCGCCATACCCGCCGCGACGCGGTCGAGGACGCAGCCGACGCCGATTTGCTCTTGCTGGTCGTCTCCGCTCAGAGCCTCGAATCAACCGCCGACGCGAAATTCGTGGACGCCTGGACCCATTGGTACGACACCCATCTCGACCTGGAGCCGCCACCGGTCCTGGCGGTCGTCACCGGGGCCGACCCTGGCGGAATCCCCGGCATCGGCCGCGCCCTGGCCGAAGCGGCGCGGGCCGCCCTGCCGGCGGTAGTCACCGCCGTCGTGCCCGTCGGCCTGGGAACTGAGCCTCCGGCCGGCGTTTCCGATCCGTTGCTGCCGGAGCTCGCCTTGCTCTTGCATCGCGCCGAACGCTCGGCGGTGATGCGTCATTTTCACCGACTCTCGGCGCGATCAAAAACCCGTCGGGTGCTCAATCAGGTTGGTCGCCAGGGGCGTCGGCTCTTCAGCGGCCTGCGGTCGGCGCAATCGGCGCGTCGGACCGGTACCAAGTCCAGCCCTTGATCGGTCCAGCGCGGACCTGATCCACACCTTGAGTACCTGATTGTCCAAACGTCCGACCAACGTCAACACCTTTCGACGCGGAGCAAGATTGGCACGACGGTTGCACTTCGAAGCGAACCATCAACGGGTCCACCCAGACCCCGAAAACGAAAACAGAGGTTCGCATGCGTCTCCAAGGGCCGTCTTGACTGTGACCAACGGTCGGGCCAACTTTTTGGGGATCATCCGGATCTGTTTGCAACTTCAAACGCTCAACGGGGTGCGGATCGTGGCGACCGAGACCAAAGACGACATCAACGCCATCCGTCGCCATATGGCGCAGATCCGCCGCGAATTGCATGAAGACATGCAAGGTGTGGTGGCGGGTGCCGAGGCGGCCTCCGACTGGCGCTATTACGTCCGACTCTACCCCTGGGCAGCGCTTGGCGCGGCCAGCGCGGTCGGGTTCCTGATTGTGCCAAGACGTCGGTCGGTCACCAGAGCGGCCGAAGCGGCCGCCGAGGACGTGGTCGATCGAGTTCAAAGCGTCGTCAAAGCGGCAGGCGGCGGCCGTTCGCAAACCGTGAAGCAAGAGAAGAAGAAAGCCGGGGTCGTCGGGGCTTTGTTCGGCATGGCCTTGCCGATAGTGACCCGCGCGGCCCAGAGCTACGCCGCCCAATACCTGGAGAACTGGATTGCGCAGCAAGGGATGCTCGGGCCATTGGCCGGCAACGACCCAACCCCGGGTCCGGGCGCCCAGCCGGGGCCTCGACCTGTTTGATCTCCAAGTTTATCTCAATAGCATCATAGGTCACGAGCCAATATTTTTCTGGGGCTAGTGAGCATTCTCGTCCCGGTGCAAAGTGATTGAAGGGGTGTCGAGCCATGATCGATCGGATGAAGGACGTTGGGATTGATCTCAACGATCAGACCGAGCAGATGAAGGAGAAGGCCCTGGAACTGGCGTCGGCCGCTCGCGAGCGGTTCGCCCGGGGGGGCTCTTGGGTGCGTGAGTTC
Source organism: Isosphaeraceae bacterium (assembly GCA_039936275.1). Lineage (GTDB taxonomy): Bacteria > Planctomycetota > Planctomycetia > Isosphaerales > Isosphaeraceae > JBDTIR01. Next base: position 5,749 of record JBDTIR010000391.1, read on the forward strand.
ACGATTCACAAGCCGGCGCAAGCGCTGGGCGTGGCGCTCGGCATGGGGGTCATTCTGGGATGGCTGATCAAGCGACGCTAAACGGCGGACCTCAGGTCCGGATCAATTCCCCCTTGATTGAAGGGGTCATTGGCAACCTGGCCGAGTTCGGCAACGACATCACCACGCTGGCCGAGCTTCAGGCCAAGCTGGCGTTGATCGACCTGAAGGAAGGCGGCACGCGGGCCGCCGTGCCGGCCGCGGTCCTGGCAGGCTCAGCG
>JBDTIR010000392.1:0-13495 GCA_039936275.1 Isosphaeraceae bacterium
CGCATTCTGGTGTTGGAATCGCGGCCGGGACGGCCGCCCTACACAGAGGGATGTCCCTGAAACCCGGTGCGCCAAACGAAGCCACCTGCCATTTTGGCAGTCGCGATGGCTTGACGGCTCGCTCTCGAAGAAGATCCTCGCTCACGCGTCGGGTTTCGATGGTGGAGGCGTGAGCGATGGCCCCTTCCTTCGGGAATTCCCTCGCTCACGCGTCGGGTTTCGATGGTGGACGCGTGAGCGAGGGGCGCCTACCTTCGGGAATTGTAACTCGACGCGTGAGCGAGGATCTTTCTACAACGTTGCGTCGAATGAACTGTCATGAGAGTCGCTGTTTTTCACCCAACCCTATGAGAATGGGGGCTCCGGGGGGAATCACACTTGGTTCTCCGGATTGTTTTCAGAGGAACACCGTTGGAGAGAAACATGGCGGGTTCATCGGAACCTGTGGACGTGTACACGAAACACCAACGGATCGCGCAGCTCGAAATCGCGAAATTCTGACATGACGAGCCGGATGCCATCATTGGGCACGTCCGGATCTATGGGAGCCTCAGAGGAGCGATCCCCCGAGACGGCCCGGCTTCTGGCAGTCATCTGGAGTCATGCCGAAGTCCTCATTTTTTTAAGGGTCTTGGTAAGCGGTTTGCAAAAGAACTTCTTTTTCAAAGCACTTTGGAGGAATTGAATGATGCGAATACGGCCCAAACTTTGGCGGTGGCTCGGGCTCGGCCTGGCATCGGTGGTTGTGCTGGTCGCGACCCTGGGAACCTGGATCGTCCCGAAGATCATCGTCAAGCAGCTTGAGGCCCGATACCAGGGGCGAATCACGATCGAAGGTTGGTGGATCAACACAACTTCGGCCGGGGTGACGGGCCTGAACCTGTTCGAAACGAAGGCAGGCGACTCCGCGGTCTGGGCCTCGGCCCAGAGGGTCGTCACGGACCTCTCGCTCGGCAGCTTGATCCGGGGCAGGCTGTCGCCCAGGACGATCACGTTGCAGTCGCCCAGGATCGTCTTCCGGATCGGTCGAGACGGTAAACCTTTGACCCGGCCCGAGTTGAAAGGAGGCGACTCGACCGACCCCGTTCCCGCCGTGGTCCTTCATGACGGTCAGATCACGATCCGTCAGGTCAATCGGCCCGAGGCCGTCATCTCGGAGGTCGAGGCCCGGCTGGCGACCCGGAACGGGGCCGAGGTGCTCTCAGGCTCGACCGATGATCCAACCTGGGGCCCCTGGACGGTCAAAGCTCGGTTCACCGACGCATTCCAGCAAGGCTCGATCGAGCTGACCAGCCCCAAGGTCGCGGCCGATCCCAAGAAGGTCCGCCGCATCCCCTTCGTGCCGGAGGAGGTCTGGGACCACGTCGAGCCCGACGGCCTGGTTGGCGTTCACCTGGCGATCGACTGGATGCCGAAGCAGGCGGTTCAAATCAGGACCGTTGTTACCTATAAGGGGACGACGCTCGCCTTGCCGACCCTCGGCCTGATCGCCAAACAGACCAACGGGCGAATGACCATCAAGGACGGCTTAATCAAGCTGGTGGGGGTCGAAGGGCGGGCGCTCGACGGCATGGTCAAGGCCGATGGTTCGCTTGACTTCACCAGGCAACCCCCGCGCATCGACCTGAACCTCAACCTGGACGGCCTTGAGATCGCCAATGCACCCAAACGCTGGCAACTCGACAAGGCGGCCTTGACGGGCCAATTGACCGGCAAGGTGCATCTTCTGGCCAATCTGGGCGACGACGGGGCTGACCTGACCGGCACCAGCGGCGAGGCGGTCATCAAAGGCGGGACCGTCGGCGGCATCCCGGTCAAGTCGCTCCGTCTGGTCATGAGCGCCGAAGGTTCCGAGCTGCGGTACGACACCCCGACGACCAAGGCCGGCCTTCTCGGCGGCCTCTTGATGCCCTTGATCGCGCTCCAGCAAGCGCCGGTCGCCAGGACGACGGTCGAACCTTCGCCACACAAGGGGCTCGTGCTCCCCCGGTCGATCTCGACGGAGATCGAGCTGGAAGACGTGGACCTGGCCCAGGTTGTGGCGAAAGTCGAGGTTTTCGGGATTCACTTGCCATTCGTCGTCGCCGGACGCCTCTCCTTGAAGGCCAAGGCGACGATCCCCTTGGGAACCCTGCGCGATGTCAAGACGTATGCGTTTCATGGCGAGGCCACCCTTCAAGGAGCGTCGATTGCCGGCGTGCATCTCGGACACGTCGTCGCCAGGCTCGATCTCGCCGACGGCGTGCTCGATCTGCGCGACTTTCGAGGCTTGCTCGTCGCCTTGCAAGACGAGGGAATTCGGGTCCAGACTCCCGAGACCGACCCTGTGCCCGCCGCCGGCCCCCTCCCCGTTGGAGGCTTCCGGACCACCTTGCACGCTGAGATCGCTCCCCCCGGGCGGTTGATCGTCCAGTTTGAAGGAAACCAACTTCCCATCGGCGAACTGACTGCGCCCGTCTTGCCCGGGCCGACCCCACTTGCCGGCTTGCTGACGACCCGGGTCAAGGCCGAGGCCGACGTGGCCCGCATCGTGGAACCCCATGCCTGGACCGCTTCGGGATCGCTCCAGAGCGCCCAGATTACCTATCGGGGCTCGACCCTCGATGCGGTTTCGACCACGTTCAATCTGGACGACGGTCGGCTCGACCTGCCCGACCTCGCTGCGCAACTGGGCAAGCAACTGCTCAAAGCGCAAGCAAGGCTTGGCCTGACGTCGCCCTATCCCTTCTCAGGGGCGCTCGACGTGGCTGGCTGGGATCTGGCCGACGTGCTCGCCTTCGTGCCCAGTACTCCCAGGCCGGCACCGATCAAGGGCATCTTGACGGCGAAGGCCGACGCCGATGGAACGCTCTCCCCCTGGAGCATCACCAGCCAGGGGGAAGGTCGGATCAATACCTTCCAGGCCGGGCCGGTTCCTCTGGGCGACCTGCCGTTTCAATGGACGACGGCGGACGACCTGCTTACCGTGTCGGTCCTCGACGCCCGGCCGTTTGGCGGTCGCCTGACGGCCAAGGGGACCATTCCCGCCAAGGGGTCGGGTCCGATCCAAGGGGCAGTTACCATTAAAGACCTTGATACAGGCAAGCTTTCGGCTGCGATTCCGGGCGACCAACTGAAACTGAACGGCAGGGCCGATGGTCAAATCCAGTTCACGATCCCCGCCGACGCGGTGAACGCCGCCATTCCACTTCAGGCCACCTTGACCTTATCGGCCCCTGGCCTGACGGTCCAGGGGTTGCCGACCCGGGGGTTGCAAGCCAACATTGAGGTCCGCGACGGGGCCTTGACCTATAATCTCTCGGCCGAGAGCCTCGGCGGTAAGATCAAGGTTCAAGGAGAAGTCCCCCTGTCCGCAGGCCCGACGACCGACGCCAAGGCCAGGGTTCAGGTCGCCGGGTTCCGATTGGCCGACGCCTTCCAGAGCTTTGGCGTGACCGGTGCTTTGGGAAGTCTGCGCGGCCTGGGGGCTGTTACCGCCAATCTGCTGTGGAAGACCTCGCCCTTGTCTGACATTCGCCTCCGGGCGGTGGCCGAGGTCCGCGAGCTGCGCTGGGGGAAGGATTACCCCCTGGGCCGATTGCGAGGGGAGGTGAGTTTCTCGCCCAAAGGGTGGCGGATTGATCCATTGACCGGCCTGCTCTGGAACGGTCAGGCTCACGGGACCTTCTGGGGGAAAACCCCCGCCCAAGAAGTGCCGACCTACGGCTTCGACCTGGCGGTTAACCGGGCGGCCCTGGGGCGGGTCGCGGCCTTTGTTCCCACCTTGAGCCGTCAGCTTGACGGCGATGCCGACTTGACCTTGAACGGGACGTTCGACGAGGTCTTGCGGGCAAAAGCCCGGGTCGAGGTCAGTCGGGGCACGCTCTTCCGCTTGCCGGTCTCCAACCTGCGGGCCCCGGCTGCATTGACGTACACCCCTGCCTCGTCTCGCGGGGCATTGGTCGTTCAGGACTGGTCCACCAGGCTTGCCGGCGGGCGAGTTCGGGGGGACGCCCGGTTTCAGATCGGGCTCGACCGCGCGTTTCAAGCGGACCTTCGCCTTGACGCGCTTGATCTGGAGACGATCGTGCGGGCCCTGGCCGACGTGCGACGGCCCGCCTCTGGCAAGATCAACGGCCGGATCAAGCTGTATGGAACCAACCCCGACGACCTCCGCACGCTCCGAGGTCGGGCGGTGCTGGACCTTGACGATGCCTCGGTCGTCGAGTTGCCTATCTTTCGCGAGATCGACCGCTTCCTCGGCGCCTCGCGAGGCGGCCTGTTTGAAGACGGTGACGTGATCGCCACCATCGCCCATGGTCAGATCATGATCGACCCCTTGACCCTGGAAGGCCGCACCGTGCAGTTGCACATGACCGGCACGGTAAACTTTGACAACCGGCTCGACCTGGAGGTTTTGGTGAACACTCGCGAGTTGATTCCCCAGACCGGTCAGGCGTTGATCGGGCTGATCCCCGGGCTCAACAATGTGATCGGCCGCCGCGAGCAGGCGATCCTCCAGGTCGGCAACTTCCTGTCGAACCGCCTGCTCAAGTTCCGCGTCACAGGCACGCTCAGCAACCCCTCGGTCAACATTGACCCGGCCGTCGCCGTCTCCAACGCCGCCGTCGGCTTCTTCGGCGGGGCTTTGAAATTACCGATCGGCCTTTTGAGATAAGCGATATGGGGTATGTATCTTATGAATGATATAATAATTGATTTTATCGATATGTTATCGGGTCTTGACGTTTGCGTCGGTGTTCTCGGCCAGGGCGGGGCGGCCTTCGAAGGCACCCGGGCGGCGGGTTTGAACGATGAGGTTCTGGAAGTCGTGACGGGACGTCGGGGGAATGTCCTCCTGGTTGGCCACGACCTTCGACGCCCAGTTCGGATAGCTCGCGACCAGGCGGCCCATCAGCGAGACGAACCAGCCGGCCTCTTGCACCTGCTCTTCCAGGACCCGCTCAATGATCGGTCGAACCGTCGTCGCTACCGCCTTCCAGCCCTTCGAGTCAATCTTGACGAACGCCTCGATGTCGTGCTGGACCCAGGGGTCGCCATTGACCTCCTTGAAGTATCCCGATCGCACTAATAAGACGATCCGACCCGTCAACCGGGCATTGCCGCGCGGGCTGGCGTATTCCAGGTCGCAGAGCATGACGTGTAACTTGGGCGTCCTGAGCACGAATTCCCAGGTGGCCGCCGCCCCGGAGCCGTCGGTGCCGTAATAGCGGTTCGGGCCAATCCGCTTGAGCTTCGCCGGATGACTGCTCAGGTCTTGCCAGAGGGCCAGGGTCAACGCAGGCTCGTTGAGCAAGGCCAGGTAAACCCGAGGATGGCACGGGAAGGTGTCGGCCTTGCCCTGGCGATGGAACGTATGATCACGGATCACTTCGGCCACGGCCTCGCGATATTCGGGCGAGATCTGGTCCAGGGGGACCACCTGCGCCGGGTCGGTCTGACGCCGCAAACCGGCCGTCGCCACCGGACTGAACAGACCGCATAGGGCGAAGGCCCCCAGACCGAGGACCAGAGTCCTCAGCATCCTGCGCGCTGTATGGGGGTCCATTTGGGGAACTCCATTATTCAAAAAGGTCGGCGAAGATCATGCCTTTGACCGCCGAGGCTCCTCCCTGGTGCCGCCGCGCGTCGCCTACTTCTTTGATCGGCTGAAACCTACCTAGCTCCCCAGCACGAACGGGCGATCTCGGCAAGATCCACTCTCGGCGCGAAGATAGAGCATTCAGGTGGTTTCTCTGATCCGGTACCTTGCCGATTATTCCTCTTGTCCGGTTCTTGAAGAAACTTATGATGCCAGCCTTCCAGGGGAACCGGCGGGGTTCAGATCGGCGCAAAGGAGGCCACCGATGCGAATGCGACAGGCGGGATTGTGGACTGTGGGCGTCTTGGGCTTGGGCCTCTTGGGCGGTTTGGCGTGGACCTTGATGCCGAAGGGGGCGATCAAGGGGAAGCACGCGACCGCGACCAAGACCAAGGTCGTCGTCACCGCGTCGTCCCCCTTGGCGACCCTGGCCGAAGCGGTCCATCATGGCCAGGTCGACGCCTTGACGTACCTTCAAGAGCGGCTGAAGGCCAAGGTTGAAGAACCGGACCCGACCCTCGGCGAGGCCGAGGCGGTTGACTGGATCGAGGTGCTCACGGGGCTCCGCGCCACCTTCCGCACACTCACCCCGTCTCAGAAAGCGACGTCGCTGGCGATCACGCGAGGCATTCTCGACAAGTTCGCCGTCGAGCCGACGCCGATGGTCTGGCTCCAGACCCTGGAACCCTCGCATAATCTCTTGACCCTTGGCCTGGCCGACGCCAACCTGGAGGTCCGAATCGCGGCCTTGACCGAAGTTGGAGCGCTCTGGACCTGGGTACCCGGCCGAGCCCTGGTCGGCTTCCCGGTCGAGCGACGCGCCCTGGCTGACTGGAAGGCCGGGCTTCATCCACCGGTCGTTCTCTGCCTGGGCCACTCCGAGACCAGGGCGCGTGCCGCCGCGGTCCATTGTCTGGCGGCCCTTCCGCTTGACGATCAGGCCGAGCCTGCCCTGGTTGGCTTGAACGACCCGCAAGCCGGGGTCCGCCTTCAGGTCCTTCAAGACTTCGCCGGTCGGCCCAACTTGCTGACCGAAGACGTCTTGCTGCCCGTGCTCCACGACGTTTATCCCGACCTGGCCACCCTCGCCGTCAAGCTTCTGGAAGGGCGCGGGCTGACCTCTGAGCAGATCGGCCTCTGCAAGATGATCGCCCACCCGAGGCCCACCATGCGGGCCTCGGCCATCCCCTTGGTCTTGAACCGCACCGACATCGACCCGGTCATCTGGCTCCTGCACCTCTCGCGCGACCCCGAGGAATCAGTGCGGCTGAAAGCCGTCGAGGCCCTGACCGACCGGATCACGCCCGAGGCTCTGGTCCGCCTGGAAGAGATAGCCGCGGTTGACCCTTCCCCCGCCGTCCGCGCCGCCGCCGTGCGTCTCTTGCCCGAATCGGCCGCCACCGCCTCCCTCCCCCCCCTGCCCGGCTCTCCCAGCCTGAACCCCCGGGCAAACTGACCATAGACAGAAAGTCCTGATCTGTAAGAAGATACGTCCGAGCCTGGCCCGTCTAAAAACGAACGTCGCGAGCCCCGGAACGAGTCATCAACACTCGTTCTGGGCTCGCGACATGGTGTTTATTGATCTTACGATCAAGCGATGTAATGAAAATCGACATACGTTAATTCGTCTATAAGGTTGGCGAGTGGAGCAATCCCGATCCTTTTCCCTGCCCACTGCCCACTCTCTTTCTACCCACTGCCCACTGCCCACTCGTAACTTCCCGCAAATCGAATTGGCGTTTGACATCTCGGGGCGCGGCATGCTTCACTGGAGGTTGCGCCCTCCTTCTGATTGGCCCGCCCGCCGCGTTGGGACGCCCGCCTCCTTTTATTGGGGGAGATCGATCGATGAAACGACGGTCCTCCAGCCTACTTGGTCTGCTTGGGCTGGCCTGCCTGGTCCTCGGTTCGCCCACCTTCGCCGGTCCAGACGACCCGAAAACCGTGGTCGATTTCGCCAGAGACGTCCGGCCGATCCTGGTCAAGAACTGCTATTCGTGCCACGGACCCCAGAAGCACAAGGCGGGTCTGCGCCTCGACCGCAAGGCTGAAGCGCTTGCCGGAGGCGACTCGGGGGCGGTGATCGAGCCAACGAACGCCTTGGAAAGTCCTTTGATCGATCGGATCACCAGCGACGACCCGACGACGGCTATGCCTCCCAAGGGGGACCGACTCACCCCCGATCAGGTCGCCTTGCTTCGCTCCTGGATCGACCAGGGGGCCAGTTGGCCCGACGGCCTCGACTCGCAAACAGACGGCCTTACTTCAACTCACTGGGCCTTTCAGCCGATCAAACGGTTCCACGTTCCCGAGGTCAAAGACCGCGCCTGGGTCCGTAACCCGATCGACTCGTTCATCTTGCGGAAACTCGAATCCGAAGGGGTCGCCCCTTCGCCCGAAGCCGACCGACCGACCTTGATCCGCAGACTCAGCCTCGACCTGCTCGGTTTGCCGCCGTCGCCCGAGGAGGTTCAGGCGTTCTTGACGGATCAGGCCGACAACGCCTATGAAACCCTGGTCGATCGCCTGCTCGCTTCGCCGCATTTCGGCGAGCGCTGGGGACGGCACTGGCTTGACTTGGCTCGATACGCCGACAGCGACGGCTATGAAAAGGACTCCCCGCGCCCTTTCGCCTGGCGGTATCGGAACTGGGTGATTGATGCGATTAATAGAGACTTGCCCTTTGATCAATTCACGATCGACCAGCTTGCCGGCGACCTTTTGCCGGACCCGACCCTGAACCAGCGGATTGCCACCGGGTTCCACCGCAACACCTTGACCAACCGCGAAGGGGGCGTCGATCAGGAAGAGTTCCGGGTCGCCGCCGTGATCGATCGGGTCAACACGACGAGCACGGTCTGGCTTGGCCTGACCGTCGCATGCGCCCAGTGTCATACACATAAGTTTGATCCCTTACTTCAGAAAGAATATTACGGCCTGTACGCCTTCTTTAACAACGCTGACGAGGCCGACCTGTCCGCCCCCTTGCCCGGTGAAGCCGAAGCCTATGAGACGGCGAAAGTTGCGTTCGACGCCGAGCATGCCAAGGTGAGCGCACTTTTGCTGGCGTATGATCGCGACCGTCAGCCCCGGATTCAGACCGATTGGGAGAAAAACACACCGAAATCAGGATCGCGCTGGATGCCGATGGAGCCGGTTGAGGCCAGGTCCGCCTCGGGTGCGGTCTTGACGATCAAGCCGGATCGTTCGGTCCTGGCCTCGGGGCTCAATCCGGAGTCAGACACCTATACGATCAAGCTCCGCACCGACGCGACCGGGATCACCGCCCTGCGACTCGAAGCGCTCGACGATCCGACCTTGCCGGCCAAGGGACCCGGGCGGGTCAAACATGGCAACTTCGTGCTCAACGAGGTCTCGGTCACGGCCGAACCGATTGATGAGCATGTGGACAACGATCACCCTTTGATCACGTTTTCACGCACTTCGGCCGACCATGAGCAAACTGGCTTCCCCGCCTCATCGGCCATTGACGGCGACCCGGCGACCGGCTGGGCGATCGCCGGCCAGTTTGGCCGCAGGCACGTCATCGTCTTCGAGACCGAGGATGACTTCGGCTTTGCCGGCGGCACCGAATTGACAATCAGGTTGAGCCAGAACCACGGTCTGCAACACACGATCGGCCGCTTGCGGGTCTCAGCGACGACCGCCGCCAGGCCGGTACAGGCGACCGACACGCCCGAGGACGTCCTGGAGATCCTCGGTCTCTCCCCTGGAGACCGAACTAGCGCCCAGGCGGCCCGCCTGGCAGAGTATCACCGCTCGATCGACCCCGAATATCAGCGGCTTAACGCCCCTGTTTTGGCCCACTTGAAGAAGGCCCCCGCGCCCCCGGCGTTGAAGGCGCCGACCTTGATCGAGGCCCCGACTCCTCGCACGACGCATCTTCTGGTTCGTGGCGATTTCCTCCGCCCCGGCGAAACAATCCAGGCGCACACCCCGGCCGTTTTGCCGCCGCTCAAGGTCGCCGGCAAGGCACCAAACCGGCTTGATCTGGCGCGATGGCTGTTTGATCCGGCGAACCCGCTCACCGCCAGGGTGACGGTCAATCGGATCTGGCGCGACCTCTTCGGCAGGGCGCTCGTCGCTTCGGTGGACGACTTCGGCACGCGAGGGGAGTCGCCTTCACACCCGGAATTGCTTGACTGGCTCGCCACTGAGTTCCCTGCGCAAGGCTGGAGCCGCAAGGCCCTGGTTCGCCTGATCGTGACATCGGCCGCTTATCGCCAATCGTCGCGCGGGCGTCCCGAATTGATCGACCGCGACCCGAACAATACCTGGCTCGCCCGCCAGAACCGGTTCCGGCCCGAGGCCGAGGTCGTTCGCGACCTGGCCCTCTCCGCCGCCGGCTTGCTGGCTGAGGCCATTGGCGGGCCGAGCGTCCGCCCGCCGCAGCCTGCGGGGATCTCGGAATTGACCTACGCCAACAGCGCCCGATGGGTCGAGAGCCAGGGGGCGGATCGCTACCGCCGAGGTCTCTACACCTGGTTCCAGCGAACCAGCCCGTACCCGATGCTCCTGACCTTCGACGCCCCCGATTCCAACCTCTGCACCGCGAAGCGCGAACGGTCAAACACCCCGCTTCAGGCGCTGACCCTCCTGAACGACGCGGTCTTCGTCGAGTGCGCCCGGGGGCTCGGACGACGAATCATCCAGGAATCCCCCAGCGCTAATCCTGTTGATCGGGTCCGCCTCGCCGTTCGGATCGGCCTGGCGCGCGAGCCGTCTCCTGAAGAAATAGATGTGTTCATCGACCTGTATCATCATGCCCTTGAGCAGTGCCGGGCCCGGCCCGACGACGCCGAGACGCTGGTCGGCTCTTATCATACAAGCAAGAGTAATCTGTCCGAATCGGCCGCATGGGTTGTGCTGGCCAGGACGCTCTTGAACCTGGACGAGTTTGTCACAAGGGAATAAGACATGAATCCCTGGGAATCGTTTTTCCTTCAAGAGTCCTCCCTCGCCGGTTGGTTCGGTCGGCTGCCTGTGCGCGGGGCCGGTCCCGGGTTCCAAAGTTCGTGCCGTCCGGCCCGGGGACCGAGTCCGGATCAGGTTTATTATGTCTCCTGGGGGACCGTGCGCGGGATCGTGCTGGACGAGGATGAGCGGACGATCGCCTTACGCACGCTCCAGCAGTATGGCGACGGCGATTGCTGGGCCATTGACGCGGCGGTCGTCTTGCCGGAACAGGTTGATATTTTGATCCATTCCAGGCGTTCGCAAGGCGGCCGATGCGACACCCTGGAGCTGGGCTCGATCCTCCAGCGCGTCCTGACCCAGACCGCTCGGCGGATCGGCCAGGTGCGCGGCTATTGGGGGCCGGTCTGGCAGGAAGGACACCTGGAGCGCCTGGTCCGTGACGATGAGGAACTGCGCGAGCGCTGGCGGTTGATCCGCGATCAGCCCGTCCGTCGCCTCCTGGCTGCCGCGCCTGAGGACTACGCCTGGTTCTATCAACGGACGATCTGGCGTTGACGTCGGTACTTTAAGAGGTCTTCGGGAGCATTCTTCATGAACCCGATTCATGCGAACATCGGTCAGTCCCGCCGCGACTTCTTGACCTCAGCCTCCAGCGGGGTTGGCTTGCTGGCCTTGGCGTCGATGCTCCGCGACGACGGATTGCTCGCCGCCGAGGCGACGGCTGCCAGCGTCGCCGCTCCGCTGGCCCCAAAGCCGCCGCACTTCGCGCCCAAGGCGAAGGCATGTATTTGTATCTATCTGGAAGGCGCGCCCAGTCAGATTGATCTGTTCGACCCCAAGCCGAAGCTCAATGAGCTGCACGGCCAGGCCCTACCCGAATCGTTCACCAAGAACGTCCGGTTCGCCTTCCTCAAGAAGGAAACGGCCAGGATCTTGGGTTGCAACCGCACCTTCACCCCGCGCGGGCAGTGCGGCATGGAGCTGTCGGATTTCTTGCCTCATCTTGGCGAGTGCGCCGACGACCTCGCCTTGATCCGGTCGATGCATACCGAGGCGTTCAATCATCACCCCGGTCAGTTGCTCATGAACTGCGGCTCGACCATGTTCGGCAGGCCGAGCATGGGGGCCTGGCTCAACTACGGCCTGGGCAGCGAGTCCAACGACCTCCCCGGGTACGTCGTCTTGAACGCTGGACGGGGCACCAGTGGAGGCGCTTCGAACTGGGCCAGTGGCTTCTTGCCGACCCACTATCAAGGGGTGCTTTTCCGGAGCCAAGGAGACCCCGTTCTTAACCTCGGCAACCCCCCCGGCCTTGGCGACGCCCTTCAGCGGCAGTCAATCGACGCATTGCGCAAACTTAATGGTCAGCGGCATGCGCAGGTGCTCGACCCCGAGATTAACAGTCGGATCGCCGCTTATGAACTGGCCTTCCGCATGCAGTCGGCCGCGCCGGAGTTGATCGACCTCTCACGCGAGTCAAAACAGACCCGAGAGATGTATGGAATCGACCGCGATGATCCCCCGGGGGGCGGGCGCGGCGGCGGCGGCAAGGGGGTCTATCGCCAGTTCGCCACCAATTGCCTGCTGGCCAGGCGAATGGTCGAGCGCGGGGTGCGGTTCGTCAACCTCTATCACGCCTCCTGGGATCATCACAGCAACCTCGACAAGGAACTCGCCTTCAACTGCGGCATGGCCGATCAGCCGATCGCCGCGCTCTTGAAGGACCTGAAACAGCGCGGGTTGCTTGATTCGACTCTGGTGCTCTGGTCGTCCGAGTTCGGCCGCACCCCCCTGGGCGAGAATCGCACCGGCTTCAAGGAGGTTAACGGGCGCGACCATCACCCGTTCGCCTACAGTCTCTGGATGGCCGGCGGCGGCGTCAAAGGGGGCCAGGTGGTCGGCAAGACCGACGAACTGGGCTGGAACGTCATTGACGACCCGGTCCACGTCAATGACTACCACGCCACCATTTTGCACCTCTTCGGGCTCGACCACACCCGGCTCACATACCGTTTCCAGGGGCGCGACTTCCGCCTGACCGACGTCGCCGGCCAGGTGGTGACCAAACTCCTTGCCTGAACGGAGCCATCTCAAATGTCAACCGCCGCCGCCCGATCTCGCTACACGCCGGAAGAATACCTCGCCCTGGAGCGGCAAACTGAGAGCAAGAACGAATATATTGATGGGCAGATCCATGCGATGTCCGGGGCGACTTTGCCGCACAACCTGGTCGCGGGAAATATCTATACTCGGTTGAACATACAGATCTGGGACAGACCTTGCCGAGCCTTCATGGGCGATATGCGCGTTTGTGTCAGCCCGACAGGTCTGTATACGTATCCCGATGTTACGGTCGTTTGTGGCGAGCCCCAACTCCTGGACGACCACTTCGATACACTGCTCAATCCGACGGTCATCGTCGAAGTCCTGTCCCCCTCGACCGAAGCCTATGATCGGGGGGACAAGTTTGCTCACTATCGCCGCCTCGCATCGCTCCAAGAGTACGTCCTTGTCGCTCAGAATCGCGTACATGTGGAGCGCTATGCCAGGCAAGGAAAAGAGTGGCTCTTGACCGAGTTTAACCAACTTGACGACGTCCTTCGTCTGGCCTCGATCGATTGCGAGGTGGCCCTGCGCGACGTCTACGCCAAGGTTCCGTTTCTCAACACCGAGTGACCAAATTTCTGGCCTGAAAGGAAACCGCAATGTCATCGGCCGCCGTCAAATCGAAATTCACGCCGGAACAATACCTCACCCTTGAGCGACGATCCTCCTTCAAGAGTGAGTATATCGATGGAGAGATCTATGCGATGTCCGGTGTAAGCCGTGAACACAACCTGATCGCAGGAAACCTCTTTCGCGAGACAAGTTCGCAACTTCTGGGTCGCCCCTGCGAGGTCTATATCAGCGACATTCGCGTCTGTGTCAATCCTACGGGTTTGTACACGTATCCCGACGTCGTGGCCGTCTGTGGCG
>JBDTIR010000393.1:0-3059 GCA_039936275.1 Isosphaeraceae bacterium
CCGCGATCAAGCAGCGGAACCCCAAGGCGGCGATCCTGGAAGTGCCACAGTACACCTCGATGGGCAGCTACCAAACCACCGTCTGCGGCTACTGGCAAAGTGAGCACCGACTCCGGACTAACGTCGGCTACGCGGGCCAGGGAAACGCCAGGCTCGACAACCTCTTGCTCTGGAACTCCCCCTTCGAGGCGTCCCTGCTGGCCATCCCCTCGACGACCGCGGTCCTCTCGACGCCCGTCACGACCGGACCAACTTACATCAACCTCATCACCCAGATCGGCCCCGACTCGCCGGACTTCCTTGACTATTCCTGGCTCTACACGACATACCATCATTTTGATTATGTTATCATGCACCGCTGGAAGGGCTCAGACCGCGAGGTCCCGGTTCGGCTGGATCATCTGACCGAGCGGCTTGAGAGCTTCAAGGTGTTCGAGGAGCCCGCGACGGTCGTCTACGATCGGAACCTCTGGACGCCGCCGAGCCGGCCAATCGGCATGACGGCGAACGGCTGGCGGATCTGCGCCGACGCCGGAGTCACCCGGGTCATGGAGCGTCAAGCGTCCCTGGTCATTTACAATCCCGATCCGGAGCGCGACCTGGCACTCTCGATTACGGCCAAGGCATTGCACCATCCCAGGGAAGTCCGGCTCAACGCCGAGGGGCGAGAGCTGGCGCGCTGGCGGGTCGAGCCTGGCCGGTTCGCCAAGACTGACACCGGTTTGTTCCGCTTGCCAAGGGGCCTGAACGAATTGACGCTCGTCTGCGATGCCGAGGAGCGGCCAACTCATCTCAGGGAAGCGGCGATGGTCACCGACCGAGGGCCGTACAGCCTGCGGGTCAACGCCTTGATCCTGGGCGCTTTACCTCTTCCAGAAACTCCCGAGACTGTGGCGAAAAGGCCTTGATCGAAGCACTCGGAACTCACGATTTGCCCCCGAGGGAAGCGACAATGACCGACGCCGAGGTCTCGAACGACGTCAGGCATGGGCCAGGCGGAACGACCTGGCTGATCGTCGCCTGCCTCTTGACCGTCTGCGCCCTGTTGGCCTCGTGGCCAAGGGTGTTGACCTTCGGCTCGACCTTGCCGACTCTGGCCGATCCGCTTCAACATCTCTGGATCATGCGTTGGTATCGGACCTGCTTGCTGGAAGGACGGCCCCTTTGGCTGTGTCCGGAGGTCCAGGCGCCGATCGGCGCTCCGTTGGGGAATTTTTCCCCGCTCCACGCGCAAGCGATCCTCTATCTTCCACTCTCTTTCCTCTTTAAGAACAATATCCTCTGTTACAATCTCATCTGGCTGACCGGCATGGTCTTGACCGGGCTCGGCACGTTCGCGCTCGCCTGGAGCGTGACGAGGGACCGCCCTTGCTCGGCGATCGGTGGTCTCTTGGCGATGCTCAGCGCCCCGATGATGCTGCACGGCACCGCGCATCTGGAACTGATCTTCCTTGGCGGATTCCCGTTATTTCTCACCGCCTGGCTCTCCTTTGTGGACCGGCCGGATCGGTGCCGCCTGACCTTGGCGGCGGCCTCGTATGTTTTGCTCGCGATGTGCGCGGCTTATTACGCGGTCTTCGCCATGATTCCCGCCGCGCTCTATGTCTGTTGGGAAGGCGTCCACGCCGGCCGTCGGCAGGTTTTCCCCTGGCTGAAATCAAGGCTGGGCTGGTTGATCGGCTTCTCGGCATTGGTCGCGCCTTGCGTGCTCGCCTTGTTCGCCAATTCGATCTGGGCGATGGCGAAGGGATATTCCCTGCCTCGCTCCTTGACGGATTACACCCTGTATACCGCCCCTTGGTGGACGTACCTGACCCCGACGACCAGCCATCGCCTGCTGGGCCAGCTCTTGCCGGGTCATCCATACTCGGTATTCGAACCGGAGACGGTGGGCGAGCGGGCGTCGTACCTGGGTGTGGTGACGCTGGGCTTGCTGGCCTACACGGCATTGGCTCGCGTGCGATTCCCTCGCGCCGGCTACTGGTGGTTGTGCTTGACGGTCTTGGTCGTGCTCTCGTTCGGGGCCTATGCCGAAATCGGCCCGTACCGGGTTGGGTTGCCGGCCTTGTGGTTGAAGCAATATTTACCGACCTTCCGGTTGATCCGGGTCCCTTCGCGGTTCAATCTGTTCGCGGCGGTGTTCGCGGCGGTCATCGCTTCGGCAGGCTTGCGCCACCTGCTCGACCGCCTGCCCGGCCGATCCTGGAAGACGTTCGCGTGCGTCTGCCTGACGGCCGTCGCCCTGGCCGACCTGGCCACGGTCCAGACGGCCGAGGTCGTTCCCCCATTGCCCAAAGGTTACGAAGTGGTCCGCCAGCGCGACCCATCGGCGACGATCGTCGAGGCGCCTCAGTCACTCTCGGCCGGCGGTGATCTCTCGGCCCTCTGCGCCTACTGGCAGACGACCCATCGGCTCAACACCACCGCCGGATACAGCGGTCAAAGCAACGTCGTCTATGACAATCTGGTCGGATGGTCTTCGCCGTTCATGGTCCTGGGCATGACCAACCCAGCGTATCTTGCTCACCCCGAGTCAGTCCAGATCGACGTCGTCCACAACGCCGGATTTAATGATTACGTCTGGCTTTACCTCGCAACCTTGCAGCTTGATTACGTGGTGCTCCACCAGCATCACGCGGCCCTGATCGACCGCGCCCAATTGGTCCGGCTCGACCCGCTCAAACAACAGCTCGCTTGCGCGAAAATCTTTGAAGACAACATGACGGTGGTCTATGACCGCTGCTTGCTCCCCAAGCCGACGAAGCCCGTCCTGATGGTCCAAGACGGCTGGCGGTCGTGCTGGCCAGGGCCGAGCCCCAGGGTCGTGGGCCGCTCCGGCACGCTCTCGGCGTACAACCCCGATCCCGCGCGCCCCTTGCGGTTCGCTATCCAGGCCAAGGCCCTCCGCCGACCTCGAATCGTCAGGCTCTTGACCGGCAATCTTGAGATCGCCCGCTGGACCTTCCCCGCCGACCAGATGCGCCTGGTCCTCAGCGATCCGTTTCTCTTGCCCGCAGGTCTCCAGACCCTGACCCTCGAAACCGACGGCGAGGAGCGTC
>JBDTIR010000394.1:0-7512 GCA_039936275.1 Isosphaeraceae bacterium
GGACCAGGTCCGCTTCACTGCGGAGGCCGTGGGTGAGCGCGTTCAAGCGGGCGATCATCTTGCCGGCTTTGGTGGTTGGGCCTGTGGATTTCTGGGCGTTGCGCTGATTGGCCAGGCGTCGGGCTTCGCTGCAAGACATGGGTTGAGGCTCCGTTTTCAAGGGTCGAGATACAAGGGCGAACAGGGTCAACGACCGCCGGGGAAGGTCGGCGTCAAACGGCGACGCCGAGAAAGATTGGCGGATAGTTTTACCCTGTACTATCCCGAGGCCCGAACGGAGCCTTCACTTTTTTTGGAAAAAATCTCGTGTCAAGGGTGAATCGATGAAATCAGGCTCCTGTCAACCGCGTCTTGGTTCACTGGGAAGGGTCGGCCTTCTGCTCGGGGCCGAGCGCGTCCTTGATGCACTTGTCGAGTGACTCGCCGGTTTGTTCGACTTGGATGATTGTGCCATCACGTCCGACGAGGAAGTGGGCGGGGATCTCAGAGACGCCGTAGGGTTTGGTGAAATCCTGATCGCCATCGCCGTTGAGAATAGTGACCCAGGGGACGTTGAAGTCGATCAGGAACCGGCGGACGGTGGAGCGCACCGAGGCGGGGTCGTCGTTGCCTTCGCGAGCGCCGTCCACGTTGACGCCGATGATTTCGAACCCTCGGGCGTGGTATTGATCGTACAGGGAGTTCAGCTCGGGGGTGTTGGAAACGCAGGGCGAGCACCAGGTTGCCCAGAAGTCAATGAGCACGACCTTGCCTTTGAGGTCGGCCAGGCGGATCGGTTCGCCGTCAACGTCGGTCGTGGCGATCGGCGGGGCGGCCTTGCCGAGCATGTCGAGCCGGGCGCGTCGAGACTCGAAGTGGGTCTTGACGTCCGGGTCGGCGTTGCCTTCGAGGAACATGGAGGCGGCCTTGCGGGCCGAGTCGTATCGGCCGCTGTCGATCAAGCGTTCAAGAAACGCACCGCCGACGGCGAAGATGGTGCGGGCGTCGAGTTTCCGGGACGGGTCGTCGCGGCTCAGGAACGATTTCAAGGCAGCGAGGGCCGCGTCGTCGTCGCCTCGGTTGGCCTGGGCGACGACCTTGATGAAGGTGGCCAGGGAGCGCAGGGAGAGGTCCCCTTGATCGGATTTCAAGAGCTGGTCGGCGGCCCTGGCGGCGGGGTCGTACTGATCGCGAGCGATGGCGTGGTGGAAGATCTGACGATAGGTTGTCACGGCTTCGTCCTTGTCTTGATGCGCCGCCAAGGCAGCGAGGGCGTCGATCCGCTGGCCCTCGATCTCGTCCTGTTGTTTGATGAATTCTTGCCGCGCGTCGTCCTGGTTTTTGTCATAATGCTGGTTCACGGCGTCGCGGGTCTTGAGATCGTCCGGGGCTTTGGCCCGGGTCGTGGTGTCTTGCGCCCGGGCGTTGGCGATCAAGGCGACAAGTAAGGCGCCCCACGCGGTTGCGGTTGCGAATCGGTTCATTTGTGATGTCTCCTCAAAAGAAAGAAGAGGGACGGAAGCGCGCGATCCGTCTCTTTTGTGGATCACGGACGAGATCGCGGGGAGGGGGGCCCTTGAGACCGGTTTAGGGCAATTCCAATGCCGCCTTACAACGTCTGGACCCCGATCCTTGAGAATATCCTGGTCTAGGGCGGCCGTCCCGGCCTCGAAATCCAGAGCGGCAGGGACGGCCGCTCTAGACCAGGACTTTGCAATCCTCGCTGATTTGGACCGCTCAACCGTGGCGGGTAGGGGGCGTTTGCGGTTACGATGGACCAACTGTTTTGGTGATCTCCGAACGTCCAAAGAAACATCCTGGACCAGCCAACCGGCGACCGCCGGAGGAGCGAAGCCGATGAAGCCGACCGATCCCCGCCTCAACCGCCGCGCCTTCCTGGGTGGGACCGCCGCCCTGGGAGCGCTGGCCGCGTTCCCGACGATCATCCCGGCGCGGGCCTTCGGCGCGAATGAGCGCATCCGAACCGGCCACATTGGCGTCAAGAACCAGGGGACCAGCAACCTCAAGGCCTTGAAAAAGAACGTCGTCGCCGTGTGCGACGTCGATAAAGACGTCCTGGCCAAGGCGAAGGAACTGGCCGAGAACAACGGGGCGCACGACGTCGCCACCTACTCCGACTATCGAGCCTTGCTCGACAACAAGGACATTGACGCGGTCGTCATCACCACGCCCGACCACTGGCACGCCTTGATGACCAACGACGCCTGCGCGGCGGGCAAAGACGTCTACTGCGAGAAACCCCTGAGTCTGACCATCGCCGAAGGGCGGGCCATGGTCGAATCGGCCCGCAAGCACAAGCGGATCGTCCAGACCGGCTCTCAGCAGCGCTCCGACGACCGATTCCGCCTGGCCTGCGAGCTGGTCCGCAGTGGTCGCCTGGGCAAGATCAAGACGATCACGGTCGGCCTGCCCGGGGTCAACTTCGCCGGTCCCGCCGTTCCAGACACCACGCCTCCGCCCGAGCTGGACTATGACTTCTGGCTGGGCCCAGCTCCAGCACGCGCGTACAACCCCAAGCACGTCCACTACAATTTCCGGTTCTTCTGGGACTACTCCGGTGGCCAGATGACCAACTTCGGGGCCCACCACCTCGACATCGCCCAGTGGGCGCTCGGCCGAGACGACTCCGGCCCGGTCGCCATTGAAGGGACCGCCACGTTCAACAAGGACGGCTGGTACGAGGTCCCCGAATCAAGCCGGGTTGTGTTCACATATGATGACGGCATCAAGATCATCTGCGAACAAGGGATGAAGGGCGGTGTGCCCGGCGGCGTCACTTTCCACGGCGAGCGGGGGTCGATGCACGTCGATCGCGGCAAGATCAAGTCGGACCCGGCCGACCTTACTAAGGAGGCGTTGACCAAGGACGACGTGCATCTGTACGTCAGCAAGAACCACCACGCCAACTGGCTCGAATGCATCAAGAGCCGGGAGTTGCCGATCTGCGACGTCGAGATCGGCCACCGATCCTCAACCGTCTGCCACCTGGGCAACATCGCCGCCAGGATCGGCCGCCCTTTGAAGTGGGACCCCTCCAAGGAGCAGTTCCTCGACGACACCGAGGCGGCGTCGATGCTCAGCAGGCCGTACCGCAACCCCTGGAAGCTGCGCGTGTCGTGAGCCTTTTGGCCTTTTGTTCTGGCCCCCGTTCGGGAGAGGGGGAATGCGGGGTCAGGCGCGGGGCACGGTGAGTTCGCGGGTCCACTGTTTCACGCCCAGGCCGCGGGCCTTGAGGTTGACGTGGAGGACCTTGAACGCTTTCCAGGCGTCCTGGCCGCTGGGATAGCTCAAGAGGGCTTCAAAGCGTCCGTTCTCGATCTGAGACCGGCCGCCAGTGACCGGAGGGCGTGATCTGGCCTCGTCAAAGGCGGCGTTCAGGGCGCGTAGGATCAGGTCGGACTCGGGCATGAGGGCGGCGGCGTCGGCCAGGGCAAGGGGGGGCCAGGTCAGGGTCAAGGAGCCGCTGAGGTGGCGTTCGTCAGGCCGCTGAGCGAGCAATTCCATGACGTCGCCGACCTCGTAGCGCATCCAGAGCATCTCGACGTGGACCAGGCGAACCGGGTCCACGTCCTTATCGACCAGACCGGAGCGGATCCGGCCGGTGTCGGGCGAGTCGGTCGCCATCGACGTCTGCGCCGCACTTCGGGCCGGGTCGCCGACCAGGAACTCATAGGCGCGGGCGACAATGTGGAACGCCCAGGCGTCGCCGCCGGCGTCGGGGTGGTACTTCTTGGACTTCTGATGATACGCCTCGCGAACCTGCTCAGGCGTCGCGTCGTGGGTGAGGCCAAGGACCGTGTAGGGGTCGAGCGAGATCCCTTCGAGCATGGTGGGTCCGAGAAGTAAAAAAGAGGGCCGAAAACGCCAAACTCACGATCGGAAAAAGAGCGCGAGGATCAAGAACAGGACGGCCGCGATTTCGAGCAACCCGGCGATGAACAGACCGACGACGACGATCTCTTGCGTGGAAGGAACGAAGCCGGAGCCCCGGTGTTTGAGATACGAGCGGTGACGTAACCATCCCACGATCGCGAAGGTCAAGAACGTGCCCACGATGCAGACCGCAGCAAGCCGAAAGAACGCCGAGTCTACATAAGATCGGACGTTTATTATCTGCACTTGATCAAGCTTCGGTTCGGTCGGTGCCCAGGCGGCTGCGGAGGTAGGAGGCGCGGGCGACGTTCCGTTCGTCCACTTCCAGGGGGGCGCCGTGGACCTTCTGAAGGTGCGCCGGCTGGGTATGGATGAAGAGTTCGTTGACGGTCGGGATTTCCAGGTCGTCGATCAGGCCGAGATTGATTCCCATGCGCACGCTCGACAGGAGGAGCATGGTTTCCTCACTGGAAATGGTGTGCGCGGTCTTGAGCACGCCATAGGCGCGACTGACCTGATCGTGCAGGTGCTGGCGGCGCTCGTTGACCATGGCCTGGCGGGCGGTGCGTTCATAGGTGATGATCTGGGGAACGACGTCGGAGAGGTTGCGGATCAGTTCGGTCTCGCTCTTGCCGAGGGTTTGCTGGTTGGAGATCTGGTAGAAGTCTCCGAAGGCTTGGGTTCCTTCACCGTAGAGGCCGCGGACGGCGAGGTTGATTTTTTGGAGGGCGCGAAAGACCTTGTCGATCTGCTTGGTCTGAACCAATGCGGGCAGGTGGAGCATGACGCCGACGCGGATGCCGGTGCCGACGTTGGTCGGGCAGGCGGTCAGGTAGCCGAGCTGGCCGTTGAAGGCGAAATCGAGGTGTTCTTCGAGCTGGTCGTCAAGGTGGTTGATCTGGTCCCAGACGTCGGGCAGGGACAGGCCGGAGAGCATGACCTGGATGCGGAGGTGGTCTTCTTCATTGACCATGACGGCCATGTTTTCGCGGGTGCCGAAGGCGACCCCGCGCGGACCTTCCGAGGCGGCCAGTTCACGCGAGATAAGCTGGCGTTCGACCAGGAACTGGCGTTCGAGCGGCGAGAGGGTTTGCACGTCGACGTAGTGCAAGTCACCGTCAACCTTGGGGAGAGTTCGTTTGATCGTCTCTTCGATCTCGGCCTTTTCGCCACGGCTGGCGCGGCTCATGAATGGGAAATCGGCCAGGTTGCGGGCCAGGCGGATCCGCGAGCACATGACGATATCGCTCTCGGGGCCGGTGCCTCGGAGCCATTCGCCGCTGGTTCGGGTGAGGTCGTCGAAGGTCATGTGGGCGTGTCCTTGGGGCGGAGCCGGTCGCGGAGCAAGGCCGCCTGTTCGTAGTCTTCGCGGGCGATGGCGTCGCGAAGCTGGGCCCGCAGCCGGAGCCGCCCGGCGGCCTCGGGCCGACGGCGGGCGGGGACCTTGCCGACGTGGCGACTGGCGCCGTGGGCGCGTCGCATCAAGGGGACGAGGCCGGGGCGGAAGACCTCGTAATCATTGGGGCAGCCGAGCCGGCCGCCGATCCGGAACTCCATGAACTTCAGGCCGCAGTCTGGGCAGGTGCGTTGCGCCAACTCGCCGACCAGTTCGCCGACGTGGGTCACGATCAGCGAATCGAGCACGGCGTCGAGGCCCAGTTCGGGCGGTTTCGGGAGCACGCCGGTCTTGCGCGCGCACTTACCGCACAAGTGGACCTCGCGGAGCGTGCCCTCCACCGATTCAGTCAGATGCACCGTCGCCTCATCCGGACAGTTCTGGCATGTCATGGGAATTTTGCGGATCGCCGGTCGCGGATTGCCGAAGCCGAAGCGGTGGGGCGAGACGAGCCGAGGTGGACCCCGTTCCCATCCGCTCCGTTGATCCGCAATCCCCAACCTGCAATCAATTTACTCCTGCTCGGTGGTCTTGATCTGGTCACGGAACCGGGCGGCGGCTTCATAATCTTCGGCGGCGACGGCCCGCTTCAGTTTGTTGCGCAGTTCCATCAGCTCACTCTGCCGCTGACTGGTGCGCGGGGCTCGGCGAGGCACCTTGCCGGCGTGGCGGGTGTCATCGTGAATGTTTTCTAAAAGCGGCATGAGTTCGTTGCGAAAGACCTCGTAATCGTGCGGGCAGCCCAGCCGGCCGCTGTCGCGGAACTCCCGAAAGGTGATCTGGCAGAGCGGGCAGGCTTGCTTGTCGGCCGCTGAGGGTTCACGCGTCTTACCGGCGACCAGCCCTTTGGCCATCTCGCTGATCGTCGGCTCTGACGGCTCACCCGGCCCGGTCAGGTAAATCCGCGCGTGCTCATCGCAGAGGTGCAGCTCGCGGGGCTTCCCATGCTCGATCTCCGTGATGTGGTACGTCGCCGGCTTGACGCACTTCTGGCACTTCTCCCGCATCAAACAGACCTCCTCCGATCCACCAACGAAGCCGGGCTCGCCAGACTCAAAAGCGTCGCGCACTCGCCCACCCGTTTATGCTCCCGCCGACTCGCCTTGAAAACTATTGTAATACCGCCCCCAAGGCTGTCAAGCAACCGGCCGAGACGAACGCCCCGTCCGAACCGAACGATCGTAGATCATTACGGTTTGATAAGTTATGCCGGTGAACCTCCAACCCCTCCGCCGCGTCTTCAAACCAACCCGAAGGTCCGGCCAAAAGGCCGCTTGCCCCCGCCCGAGGGGGCCTGCTAAGATCAGACCGACCCCCTTTTTTTTCGTCGACCCAAGGGGGCCGATCGGACGGGGCCGTCGATCTTAAAAAAAAGCCGACGACGTTGAGGCCCTCCGCCGTGCAACCTCCCCGACACCAACCCACGTTCGATCAATTTCGCGGCTTGATCGGTCAAGCCAGGCGCATTCCGGTCTATCGTCAACTGACCAGCGACGGCCTGACCCCCGTCTCGGCCTTCCGCAAAGTCCACCGAGGCGGTCACGGCTTCCTGTTCGAAAGCGTCATCGGCGGCGAAAAAGTCGGCCGGTTCAGCTTCCTGGGCACTGAATCCTTCCTCCAGTTCGAGGCCAAGGGGAACGAGGTCCGCGAAACCCAAGGCGGCCAGGTTCAATCGTACCACGCCGCCGACCCGTTTGAAGCGCTCCGGAAAATCATCGAGTCCAACCGGGCGGTCCATTTGCCCGAATTACCCAGGTTCTCCGGAGGCGCGGTCGGGTTCGCCTCCTATGATTCGGTTCGCTACTCTGAACACCTGCCCGACGCCCCGCCTGACGATCGCGCCTTGCCTGATCTGGCGTTCAACTTCTACGACCGCATGGTCATCTTTGACCACATTCGCAAGACCGTTCTGGTCGTCGCGTTGGCCGACGTCGGCCCTGATTCCCAATCGGCCCGCGCGGCCTTTGACGACGCCTGCCAGCGGATTGATGAACTGGTCGCCCGTCTGTCCGAACCGGGGCCGGAACTTCCCTTGGTGGACATTGACACCAGCGGCCCGGTCACGCTCCAGCCGAAGTCCAACTTCACCAAGGAGCAGTACGAAGCCGTCGTCCGGCGCTGCCAAGGCTACATCAAGGCCGGCGACATTTTCCAGGTCGTCCCCAGCCAAAGGTTCGCCGTCGAGACCAACGCCGACCCGTTTGACATCTACCGGGTGCTCCGCGTGGTCAACCCCAGCCCCT
>JBDTIR010000395.1:0-3268 GCA_039936275.1 Isosphaeraceae bacterium
TCGCCCCTTGAAGCGACTCTACGACCAGCGCGAGGCGATGTACGAGGCATTGAAGGCGGCCTATCTTGCTCGGGAACAACGCGGAGAGCCGACCGGCCTGGCCTCACGAACCCATAAGCCGCAACCCGAACACGGACCCCCAGGTGCCCCGCCGCACTCGGACCATCTTGATCGATCGCGATGAGCCCGACCCGGCCTTGATCGAGGAGGCCGCGCAGGTTCTGCGCGCCGGCGGCCTCGTCGCCTTCGGCACCGAGACCGTCTATGGTCTCGGGGCCGACGCGACCAACCCCGAGGCTGTCGCCCGAATCTTCGAGGCCAAAGGGCGGCCCGCATTCAATCCCTTGATCGTCCACGCCCACGGCCTGACCATGGCCCGCCAATGCGTCGCACACTGGCCAGACGTCGCCGAACATCTGGCCAGGCGCTGGTGGCCAGGTCCCTTGACCCTGGTCCTACCTCGCTCGGCGTTGATCCCCGACATCGTGACCGCCGGCCGAAACACGGTCGGCGTCCGTGTGCCTCATCCCGGGGTTGCCCGAGCCTTGATCGAGCGAACCGGCCGACCCATCGCCGCCCCCAGCGCCAACCGATCGACAGGGATCTCGCCCACGCTCGCCCAACACGTCCTGGACGACCTTGACGGCAAGATCGATCTGATTCTCGACAGCGGCCCGACCGACGTCGGCCTGGAATCAACGGTCCTCGACCTCTCCAGCGATCGCCCCCGCATCCTCCGCCCCGGCCCGATCTCGGCCCTGGATCTGAACATATCCTTTGACGTGAACCCAGCGCCCCCTTTGACGTCGGGCGCGTCCTTCGCCAGTCCTGGTCTGATGAGCACGCACTACGCGCCTCGGACGCCCGCTGTCCGCGTCCATCGAGACGCCTTGCCCCGATTCCCCTGGCCCGAAACCGCCGCCTTGCTGGTCTTCGACGCCCCCCTTCCCCCAGACGCCTCGATCCCCATCGGTGTCGTCCGCCACGACTTGCCCAATCCGATCGAGGCCGGGCGGCGGCTCTACGCCCTGCTTCACGCCTGCGACAACGCCGGATTCCCCTTGATCGTCGTCGTCCCCCCGCCTGACCGGCCCGAGTGGTCCGCCGTTCGCGACCGGATCGAGCGAGCCACCCGGCCGTGCCCGGAGCAGGACGAAAGAGATTAAAAAATATTTAACTTAATAAATACCAATAGAAGTTACGCAGTTGACCGTTGTAGGGTGGGTCGAGCGCCAGGGAGCCCCACCCTACATAATTCGCCCATGTTCCGGGCAACCGAGCCCAAAAATCCTCAACTGCGTAACTTTTACACCCCCACCATTTTAGAGTTGCTGGTCTACCAGTTCGTGGAATCAACGCACGTCAAGCATCCGCTGCAAGGCCACGCGCGCCCAGTGCGCGGTTTCCTCGGGCACCGCCACGATGTTCACCGGCGTCCCCCGCTGTAGGTTTTCCAACGACCAGGCCAGGTGCGGCAGGTCGATCCTGGACATCGTCGCGCACATGCAGACCATCGGGGAGAGGAACAGGACCGTCTTGTCCGGGTGCTCGTGCGCCAGGCGATTGACCAGGTGCAGTTCAGTCCCCACCGCCCAGGTCGAGCCGCTCGGCGCCTCGGCGATCGTCTTGAGGATGAACTCGGTCGAGCCGACCAGATCGGCCCCGTCTACGACTGACATCATGCACTCAGGGTGAACCACAATCTTGATGTCCGGATGCCGCTGTCGCATCTGGTCGAGGTGCGCCGGCTTGAACATCTGGTGAACCGAGCAATGCCCCATCCAGAGCAAGACCCGGCTGGCCTCGATCGCCTCTTCGGAATGCCCGCCGAGCGGGAGCCTTGGGTTCCAGAGCGCCATCTGGTCCAGACCGATCCCCATGGCCCGAGCGGTGTTGCGGCCAAGGTGCTGGTCGGGGAAGAACAAGACCCGCGTCCGCCTGGCGAACGACCATTCCAGCACGGCGCGAGCGTTCGAGCTGGTGCAGACGATCCCGCCATGCCGGCCGCAAAACGCCTTCAAATCGGCCGATGAGTTGATGTACGTCACCGGGGTCAGGTCGTTCGTATCGATCAATTCACCCAGATCGGCCCAGGCCGCCTCGACCGCGTCCAGGTCGGCCATGTCGGCCATGCTGCAACCCGCGGCCAGATCGGGCAAGACCACGCGCACCTTGTCGCCGGTCAGGATGTCGGCCGTTTCGGCCATGAAGTGAACGCCGCAAAAGGTGATCCAGCGGCAGGCCTGGCTCTCCGCGGCCATCTTCGCCAGCTTGAAACTATCGCCGCGCAGGTCGGCGAACGCGATCACCTCGTCCTGCTGATAATGATGCCCCAGGATCAAAAGCGTCTCGCCCATCTCGTCTTTGACGCCCTTGATGCGCTGCTCCAGTTCGACGGCCTCCAGCAACCGGAAGGGCTCGAAGGGCAAAGGGGCGGCGTCGATCTTCGAAGCAACAGCCATCGCCATGTTGGGAACCTTTGATCCTTTTGGTCGAACACTCGACCGTTTGAAGTCCATTGTTTTGCGTCTCGCCGATCCAAAAGTCGTCGGCGACCGTTCCCAAGTCAAATCCAAAACTCGGGCGCGATCGCCTTTCTATTATACGCCGATCGGTTCGTTTCTGACATCAGCCTCACGAACGGACAGACAATTGGAGATAAGGACGGCGGAACTGCATTCGTGGGTTTTTGCCCATTAGGGGTATCGGGAAATGAGATAAATGGGTTGACTAGGCGAACTTCCTCTCCTACACACCTCCTGAACAAACACATTTTAAATACTGAACAAATATGCACAGTTTCGGACGCTCGAAGCCTTATCTCCAATTCTCTGCCTCTCGACGGTGTTCCGGGGCCCATCACCGACGATTGGTCCGGGCCGACTCCAGGATCGAGAACGATCTTCCCCCTTTCTGAGTGATAATCTTCCAGGGCAACAGCGAATCTTATAAGCAAGCCCATTCTCAATCTCACGTCCGTCGTCAAACCCCCGACGGCGAGACCTTGTTCTGATGAACCTGAAAATCGACGAACTGCATAAAAGTCTTTATTAATGTTTGCACGCATCACTGCACATCTAACCAGTGCGGGGCATCGCCATTTTGGGGACTGGACCACGTTCCCGCACAGCAAGCCTGCATGCCGAACGAAGCCATCTATGAGAGGGGGGAAGTCAAGCGGACTGGTGCAGAATTCTGGGGCGGGAGCTCCCGCACATCCCCTTCGCCGTCGGCGTCGGTCGATCTGGCCCATCTCAGACCTCGCCCA
>JBDTIR010000396.1:0-2067 GCA_039936275.1 Isosphaeraceae bacterium
GCGCGACGCCCGATCCAACCCATCAAGATCTTGACAACCGTTTGCTTCGTCGAGACCTGCTCAGGTTCAGCGCGCTGGGCCTGGCCAGCGCGGGCCTCCTCGGTGGACCACCGCGCCCGGCCTTCGCCGATGAACCGGACGCCAAGGACCACCGCCTCGCCGTGCCAGGGAACCTGACGATCGATCAGATCGACTTGATTCCGGTGCGCGTTCCGTTTCGTGAAGTCCCGGCGCGGAACATGGCGCGTGAACTGCCGCACTGGGACTATTTCGAGGTCATCCGGGTCCGGCTCCGCTCCGGCCACGTCGGTTACGGCGAGACGATGGCCTTTTACACCTGGGGCCGCACCGGCGACGAAGACATCCGCAGGGCCCAAGGGGCGAACGCCTCGGCCTTGATGTGGGACGACTCGCTGGGCGCCGGGCTTCAGATCGCCCTCTTCGACGCCGTGGCCCGTGCCTTGGGAGTGCCGATTCACCGCCTGCTCGGTTCGAAGTTGCGCCACCGGACCGCCTTGTCCTGGTGGGACATCGACATGCCGCCGAACGACTGGGCCCTCGAATGCAAGGAGGCCCTGGCGCAGGGGTACACCGCGTTCAAGACCAAAGGGCGTCCCTGGTTCGATGTCCGCGAACAGGTGCGCGCCGTCTCGGCCGTTGTGCCGGAATCGTTCAAGATCGACATCGACTTCAATGACACTTTGCTCGACGCCGAGCGGGCGATTCCGATCCTCAAGGACCTCGAAATCAATCCAAGGATCGGCATTTATGAGACGCCGATTCCCCAAAGCGACGTGGAAGGCAACGTCGCGATCTGCCAAGCGGTGCGGACCCCCATCGCCATGCATTACGGCACGCCGAAGCCCTTGACGGCCTTGAAGCACGACGTCTGCGACGGCTTCGTCATCGGCGGCGGAGCGCATCGGGTCCTTGAGCAAGGCGCGGTCGCGGCGATGGCGGAGAAGCCCTTCTGGTTGCAACTGGTCGGTTCGGGAATCACGGCGGCGTTCTCGATGCACCTGGCGGCCGTGCTCCGCCTCGCGCAATGGCCGGCGGTCAACTGCCATCAACTCTTCACCCACACGCTCTTGACCGAGCCCATCCGGGTCGAGGCCGGGACCGCCGAAGTCCCGGAACGGCCCGGCTTGGGCTTCCAGATCGACGAAGACGCACTCCGCCGGTTCCGGGTCGAACGCATCAAAGACCGCCCCGAACCCGAACGCTTGATCGAGGTGAGCTGGCCGGACGGGCGGCGGATGTACATCGCCAATGACGACGAGGTGAACTTCATGCTCCGCCCTGGAATCGCCGGCAAGATCCCCTACTACAAAGCCGGCGCAATGACCAGGCTTGTCCCCAACGACGACGGCGACCGCTGGCGGAGCCTGTACGACCAGGCCCGCAACCGACCCGTTTTCGAAGAAAAATAACCATGCTTTCATTTGATTGCTCCATGACTCAACCCGTTCTCGACCTGATGCAACGTGAGGACCCCAAACATGCAAAAACTTCGATCCGTTGTGCTGACCATCATCACTCTTGGATTCGTGCTTGAACCCGCGTTCGCGGACGACGCACCGAAGGGGGAGGTCATCAAGGCGACGTTTGACCAGAGCACGATCTTCCCCGGCACGACGCGCGAGTTCTGGGTCTACGTGCCCAGGCAGTACGACCCCGCGAAACCGGCCTGCCTCCACGTCAACCAGGACGGCGTCCAGTTCAACGCCCCGGCCGTCTTCGACCGCTTGATCCACGCCAAGGAGATGCCGGTCACGATCGGCGTGTTCGTCATGCACGGCCGGGTCAAGGCGACGTCCGACCAGGCGCTCGACCGGTTCAACCGCAGCTATGAGTACGACGGCCTGGGCGACTATTACGCCCGGTTCCTGCTCGATGAACTGCTGCCTGTCGTCGAAACAATGAAGACCGCCGACGGCCGGCCGATCCATTTCTCCAAGGACGGCAACGACCGTTCGATCGGCGGCTCCAGCAGCGGCGCGATCGCCGCGTTCACCGCCGCCTGGGAGCGTCCCGACGCTTTCCGCCGCGTCTTCAGCGCCGTCGGCA
>JBDTIR010000397.1:0-4306 GCA_039936275.1 Isosphaeraceae bacterium
CCCCTGAACTGGCGAAGTTCACCCGATTCGACATCATTCGCATCAAGGGCCTTCAATATTTGTTGGAGGTCGGTTCGCGACCGGAGCGCGGCGAAGGCGGGCTCCGCCCTGATGGCTTGCGCGAGGCCTGGAAGATCACTAGGCGGATGGAGCACAATCTGTTTCAGAAACCTCAAAGCCTGGTCTGCCGTCGGCTGGGAACCGTCTTCCGTCGCGAACCGGGCCTGCTGAGCCGCTTGCTCGAAGAGCTTGTCGGCATGGCCGGACCAGAGGGCCTGGCGCTGACGCTGAATGGCGGCCGCTTCCATTTTCCGGCCCGAGGTCCGCAGCGTGGCGGCGAGCGTTTGATACGAGTTGTCCAGATTTTGACGCGCCACCAAGGTGGGGGCCTGCTCGAACGCCAGGCGGTGGACCTCGGTCATTCTTCGGAGGATCTCTTCCCGCGATCGCGCCCGGTTCAGGGCGGTTTCGGCTCGGATCAACCTCGCCCGATCGGCCTCTGAGGCGATCCTCGCCTGTCGCTCCCGGTTCGCGGTCCTCTGCTCCTTGATTCGCGCCTGCCGCTCCCGGTTCGCCGCGTTGAGCGCGACGACGGCCACGGCCAGGAGCAGGACCAGGACGGCTGCCGCCAGGCTCGCCACCAGCGGATTGCGGCGATACCACCGCCAGGACCGCTCGAAGGGACTGACCCGGCGGGCCTGGATCGGCCTGCCGGCGAGGAACCGACCCAGGTCTTCGGCCAGCGCTTCGGCCGAGCCGTACCGCCGACTTGCGACCTTCTCCAGGCACTTCAGGGCGATCGTCTCCATGTCGCGCGGCACGCCCGGCACCAGTCGCGACGGCGGCACCGGCTCGGTCGTTTTGACCTGCTCCAGGACTTGGAGCACCGTCGGCGCCTGGAACGGCGGTCGGCCGGTGAGCAGTTCGTAGAGAATCACTCCGAGGGCGTAGACGTCGGCCAGGGGGCCAACGTCCTTGGCGTGCCCTTCGGCCTGCTCGGGGGCCATGTAGGCGGGCGAGCCCATGATTGACTCGGTGCGGGTCAGGCCGCTGTCAATGCTAAGCGTTTTGGCCAGGCCGAAATCGGTGATCTTGGGCGTGCCGTCGGCCGTCATCAGCACGTTAGCCGGCTTCAGGTCGCGATGGATGATGCCTAGTCGGTGCGCCTCGGCCACGGCTCGGGCCAGGTGCTCGACCAGGTCCGCCGCCCGCCGAGCCGGCCAGGGGGTGCCGTCCAGGCACGTATCCAGGCTGCCGCCGTCCACATATTCCAGTTCGAGGAACGGCAAACCGCCAGCCTCGCCAATGTGGTGAATCTGGATGATGTTGGGATGCTGGAGCCGCGCGACGGCCTCGGCCTCGCCGAGAAACCGGATCGACTGCACGGCGTCGGCGTGAGCGCCGGCCAGGATCATCTTCAAGGCGCAGACGCGGTTCAGCATGAGGTGCCGGGCCAGGTAGACGACCCCCGCCCCTCCTCGACCCAGCTCGCCGAAGACTTCGTAACCGGGGACGGCCGGCGCGGCCCGTTTTGGCGGGGCCGTGGCAGAGTCGGCGTCAAGGGTCAGGTCCAGAGCGGTCGGGCGGCAAACCGACCCGATCGTGAGGGTGGTCTCGGCGGACTGCGTGATGGTCAGTAGTTCAGGCGAGTCCGGCGTTGAGGAATCGTCCAGGGTGGCCGCGCCGTCGTCCGGCTCGGACCCCGAGGAGGTTTCGTCTCGCTGGTCTTGAGACATGCCCTCGGGACCTCCCCTTTGGTTCTTCGGTTAGACCGACATGTCCCTTGAATCGGGGATCAATGGATACGATCGGTTTTCTTATACCACGCAAAACGCGATCTGGTCCACAAGAAAAAATGCAAACGAAAGGCGCGGCGCGCAATCGCTCCGACCGTTGAGAGGCCCCGCCGATCATCCGGACCCAAAAAAATCCGGCCGAACGCGACGTCCGAGTATAAAATAAAGGACGTGGGCCGAATCGACTCCTCAAACCCGACCCATGTCCATCGAGGAGGTTTCTTCACCATGGCCACGGCAACACATCTGGACCACGTCGTCCTCTCCGATCGGATCGAGGCACGGCTGCAACACGGCGAACTCACGCCCCAACAAGTCGATGACTTCCGCGACTTCCTCAATGAGGTTGATCGCGACCTCTTGCACCACCGGATCATTCTCGACAACGCCTACACCGCCTGGTTCCAAAGCGGCCGGGCGACCGACGGCGAATTGCGCCACTTCATCCAGCAGTTCTCGGTCTTCTCGAATCAGTTCCTGGTCGCCGCCTTGCTACGGGTCATCAACGCGCCTTCCGTCACTCAAGCGAGGGCCGCGAAGGAGATCCTCATGAACGAGCTGGGGGTGATCTATCGCCGCCCTGGCCGCGACGACGCCCCGCGTCCCACCCTCGACAGCGCCGCCAAGGACCGCGAAGGAGACCCCGAGCTGGTCAGCACCGAGGGGACCGTTGACGGCGGCACGTTCAGGTTCCGCGCCGCGCACTTTGAATGGCTTTTGGCCGTGGGCGAAGGGCTCGGCCTTGGGTTTGACGACCTGGGCCAGTGCCGGCACGGTCGCCCCGCCACGCTCCATTTCTGCGACGAATTGAAACGGCTCTACGGTCATCCCGACCCGCAAATCGCCGAGGGGGCCAGCTTCGCCGTCGAGAACTGGGCGGCGGCCGGCTTCTGGCAAGAGCTTGAAGACGGCCTGACCCGGATCAAGGCCGATCACCTGCCCCAACTCCGCCTGGCCTTCTTCACCTGGCACAACCGGGTCGAGGCCCAGCACGCCGGCCACACGATGGAAGAGCTGGAACAGGTCTTCTTCGACCCCGGTTTCTCCCACCCTCGGTTTTTCCAAGGGGCCCGCGAGGTCCTCGACGCCATCGCCAAGTTCTGGGACGGCCTGGAATCCGACCGTCAGGCCGGCCTTGTGGCCTGAACCCGATTCCCTCTCTCCGAGGAACACGCCGATCCTTTTGAGGTCGACGTGTTCTTCATACCATTACCAAGCATGGAGAACGACCTACGAACGAGGTAATTCAATGATACCTGATGACATTTCCCTGAAACGAATCGATCACGTCCGGTTCGTCGTGGGCAATGCGCGGCAATCGGCATATTTTTATCGCAATGCTTTTGGATTCGATGTGGTCGCCTATGCGGGCTTGGAGACCGGCATGCGGGACGAGGCGGGTTATGTGCTTCGCCAGGGGGGCATTACCTTCGTCGTGACCTCGCCCTTGAGCGCCGACCATCCCGACAATCACCGATTGGCCGTCCATGGCGACGGCGTCGAGTCGATCGCCCTGGACGTGGACGACGTGCCGGCCGCGTATGCGACCGCGATCGGCCGAGGCGCATTGGGCCTGACCCCGCCGACGCGATCCGAAGATGCCTGGGGCGTCTACGAGTCGGCCACGATCGCGACCTATGGCGATACAACGCATACATTCGTCAACCGTGCAGGCTATCGAGGCGTCTTCGCCCCCGGGTTCGCCCCGCTCGAACCCGACCGCTACAGCAAGCGCACGTTTCGTCCGGTCGGCCTGAAGGAGATCGACCACATCGTCGCCAACGTCGAAGAAGGACGGATGACCGAATGGGTGAACTTTTATGCGCGTGTGATGGGGTTTTCCCTGCTGGCATCTTTTGATGATAAGGACATCAGCACGGAATATTCTGCCTTGATGTCCAAGGTCGTGGCCGACGGCGAAGGGCGGATCAAATTCCCGATCAACGAGCCGGCGCATGGACGTCGACGGTCCCAGATCGAGGAATATCTCCAGTTCCACGGCGGCCCGGGGGTCCAGCATATCGCGCTTGCGACCGACGATATTATCGCCACCGTGCGGGCGATGGCGGCCAACGACGTCTCGTTCTTGAGAGTACCGCCGAGCTATTATGAACTCCTGCCCGACCGCGTCGGCCCGATCGCCGAAAACCTCCGCGACCTGTCTGAATTGGGCATCCTGGCCGATCGCGACGACGAGGGCTATCTGCTCCAGATCTTCACCAAACCCGTCGAAGACCGCCCTACCCTCTTCTTTGAGATCATCCAGCGCCACGGGGCGAAGAGCTTCGGCAAAGGGAACTTCAAGGCCCTCTTTGAAGCCATCGAACGGGAACAGGCGCGTCGAGGAACACTGTAACGCAGGGCATTGTGAAGCACGCCTTCCCAAAGATCCAAAAGGGACGAGCCATGCGTACCACCCTTCCCCCAGTCACGAGCTTGCGCGACTTCTATGCTTTTGAACAGCATGTTCAGACTTGTCGGGGTCATCGGGGTCTGGCCATGCCGCCCGA
>JBDTIR010000398.1:0-4219 GCA_039936275.1 Isosphaeraceae bacterium
CCTAACGGCTTGGTCGACGGTTCGCAAGGGGTGGTCGCGAAGAAAATTGATCGCAGTCCCGGCGCGGTAACGCCGGTCACGGCAGGGCAAAACAGGCGACCAATAAACTATAGCGTTTTATGAATCCAGACTGGACAGGGTCTGTCGCAAATAGGTCAAGCCGCGGGCGATGTCGTGAAGGCGTTGGGCCTGGTCACCGACCTCGCGCTCGATGACCAGGGGGCCGGTGTAGCCGACCTTTTTCAGGGTTTCGAGGAACCGGGGGATGTTGACCTCCCCTTCGCCCAGGGGAACTTCCTCGCCCCAATGGCCGGGGACCGTGGGGCGTCGGGCGTCCTTGACGTGGACGCTCTGGATGTCGGGGCCGAGCAGTTCGACGGCCTGGATCGGGTCTCCCATGTCGTAGAGGAGCATGTTCGCCGGATCAAAATTGACTTTCAGGTTCGGCGCCTTGAGGTCGTCGAGGGTACGACGGAGCAACTCGGCGTGTTCCTGGCCGGTCTCGAAGGCGAGGGTGATCCCTTTCTCGGCGGCAAGCTGACCGGCCTTGGCCAGGGTGTCAAGGAACGACGACCGACCCGGGTCGGCAGGGTCGGGCAGGAACCCGGCGTGGAGCATCAGGTCGTTCAGGCCGAGGGCTTTGGTTCGTTCGAGCGCCCAGCGGAGCCGGTCGAGCCGCTCTGGGCGTTGGGCGGGGTCGCCAAACCCGCCGGTAGCCTTGATCGTTGCCGGGGTGGTGTAGTCTTCGCCCGGGAAGCCGAGCATGGCGCCGGTGAGGGTCAGGCCGGAGGCCAGGGCCGCTTCGGGCATGGCGTCCCCTTCGACCCAACTGGCGTGGTGCGGGTCGCCGCAGGCGATCTGCGTGACCAGGACGCCCAGGGGGGTGAGCAACTTCGTCAGTTCATCAATGCTGGTAACCTGGAGGCTCCAGCTACAGACGCCCAGGGCCAGGGGGGGCAGCGCGGCGGTTGGGGTCGCGGGCACGGCGGCACCTTCCAAAAGATCGGGGTTCGCTCAAAAAAAAGGTCGGTCGAAGGCCCGATCATAGCCTGCCGGAACGACCCGGGCGAGAGGGTTCTTTATCGAACGGCCCGGGGTCCGCAATCCGCTAGCTGGCGATATGGAGGTGTTCGGAGGACGCGGTGGAGGCTTCGCCGTCGGAGGTCAGGTGGACTTCATCGGGCGGGGCGAGGCGGTCCCTGGCGGTGACGACGCGGTCGCGGCCGGCGTCCTTGGCCTGGTACAGGGCTCGGTCGGCCGAGGCGATCAGGGCGAGCGCCGCCACCGAGGTCCGGCTGGCTGGGGCGTAAACCAGGCCCACGCTGGCCGTGACCTTGAGCGAGCCGCCGGCAACGCTGATCCGCCGAGCCGCCAGGGCCTTGCGAATCCGCTCGGCGCGCTCGGTCGCCTGGTCGGCCCCGATAATCGGCAGGGCGATCACGAATTCCTCGCCGCCGTATCGGGCCACCAGGTCTTCGGGCCTGGTGGCCTGGCGGATCACCGCCGCGGCCTCGCGCAAGACGGTGTCGCCGGTTGCGTGGCCGAACGTGTCGTTGACCCGCTTGAAGTGGTCAATGTCAAGCATCAAAACCGCCAGGCCGAGCCCCTTGGCCGCCGAGCTCGCCACCAACGGGCCAAGCTGGTCGAGGAAGAAGGCACGATTGTACAGGCCGGTCAAGGTGTCGCGTACGGTGCGCTCGAACATCTCGCGCTGGAACCGTTCCTCGCAAGGGTCGGGGCGGACGAACTTGACGAGCAACGACTGACCGAACCGGATGCGGTCGCCGTCTCTGACCAAAATCGGATGATGAGGGACCAGCCGACGGCCGTTGTGATGGGTGCCGTTGGTACTGCCCAGGTCGGTCAGCCAGACCAGATCGGCGTCGTCGATTCGGAATGAGGCGTGTCGGCGCGAAATCGTGGAATCGGTGACCTGCATGTCGTTGTCAAACGACCGTCCGAGCCAGTTCGATCCGCTTGAGAGTCTCAGCATGGCACCCGGAATGCCGCCGCCAATCACGATCAGGTAAATCGAAGGCGGCGGGTGAGCAACGGACTCGGCGTCCGCCGGATTCAGTAGGTCGGCCAGGAAGGTGGCGCCTTTGTCATCCATGGTCGGCCCCCTTGGGGTTCAGGGGAGGCTTGACCCGGGCCTACCATTGGACCCGGGGTCATCATTAGGGAGAATCTAGGTCGCGGCGACGACCTGTCAAATCCCAAAAAGCGAGTTGGGTTCGCCGAACCAGGTCCCCGAGTGGGCGGCGTCTCGACCGGTGCTCTGGGCTCGGCTACGATCGCCGGTGTGACGCCGCCCCGTTGGACTCTTGAAAGGGGGACCGCGCAATGCCCACGCCGACGATCGAAGCGATGGCCGAGCGGCTCGAACGCCTGGAACGCGAGTGCCGCCGCTGGCGTCGGGCCGGGGTCGGCCTGGCCCTGCTCGGGGCCGTCGTGTTGACGCTCGTGGCCGTCCGCAAGGACGAGGGACCGAAGACGGTTGAGGCCGAGCGGTTTCTTTTGAAGGACCAAAAGGGGACGATCCGGGGAGAGTGGGGGTTCGTGCCAAAAACGGACTGGCCGAACTTCTGCCTGAACAGCGTCAATGGGAAACATGGCCTCTCCATGGTTATGGTGGGTGGGGTCGAGGACAGCTATCAATTTCTGCTTCATAACAAAAAGGGAGTCGCTCACCTCAGGATGGGCGTGCTCGGAGACGGCAAGCCCTGGTTGAGTTTCCTCGACGAACACGGGGCTATCGAGGAGCTGTACCCCTCGGGGCTGAATTATCCTGTGCCGCCTGCACCTGTCGGTACGCCTCTTCGGCCGCCCCCGCCGCCCCCAGAACCAGCGCCAGGCCCGGCCGATCCCGCGAACCGCACACAGACCCAGTGAACCCGCGAAGACCCTCCGGACCATGAACCTCATGCCCCCAGCACTCAGCGAACCGTTCCGCCGCAAGCTCGAAGCTCTGGACCCGTCCAGCCCGAGGCACGTCATCGACCTGGTGGCCTTGATGCTCGACGAGGCCAGAGACGCCGGGGCCAGCGACGTCCACCTGACCCCGACGGCCGACGGCCTCGACGCGCGCTGGCGGGTGGACGGCGTTTTGCAACCGGCCGGTCTCTTGCCAAAAGGCGTGACGCCCAACGTCGTCGCCCGCCTGAAGGTGCTGGCCAACCTGCTTACGTATCGCAACGACGTCCCCCAGGAAGGCCGCATCCCGGGGGCGGCTGGCGACGTCGAGATGCGGGTCAGCACCTTCCCCACCCTCTTCGGTGAGAAAGCAGTCGTCCGCCTGTTCGCCGGCCAGGGGCAGTTCCTTCGGCTCAATGACCTGGGCTTGCCTCCCGAGGTCCGCTCGACGCTCGGCAGGCTCTTGAACGAGACCTCGGGCGCGATCCTCTTAGCCGGTCCCGCCGGCAGCGGCAAGACAACGACGATTTATGCGTGCTTACGTGAATTGGTCGCCGCCAGCGAAGGCAGGCGGAGCCTGACGACTTTGGAAGATCCGATCGAGGTTGCCGTGCCAGGCGTGGCCCAGGCGCAGGTGAACCCCTTGAGCGGGTTCGACCTGGCCAGCGGCCTGCGTTCGCTCTTGCGGCAAGACCCCGAGGTCATCGCCGTCGGCGAGGTCCGCGACCAGGGGACTGCCGAAGTGGCCTTCCAGGCGTCGTTGACCGGCCACCTCGTCTTAACCACCTTCCACGCAGGCAGCGCCTCGGGGGCCGTCAGCAGGCTGTCGGACATGGGGATCGAGCCCTATCTACTCCGGAGCGGCCTGCGGGCCATCGTCTGCCAACGCCTGGTCCGCCGCCTCTGCCAGTGTTCCCTGGAATCTGATGATCCCCGGCTCCGCCTTGGCCTGGACGTCGAACGGTTCCGAGTGGCCAAGGGGTGCGACGCCTGCCGGGGGACCGGCTACCGAGGCCGCCTGGTTCTGGCCGAAATGCTCGTCCCCGATGACGGCGACCTTGGCCGCGCCGTGCTCGACCGGGCCGACGTCGCGACCCTGGAAGCCGCCGCCCGGCGCGCCGGCATGACCGACCGCTGGGAACGCGCTCGCCAGGCCGTCGAGGCCGGTCTGACCTCGCCGGAGGAGGTTCGCCGCGTGCTCGGATTTCACCAAATCAAAGAATAGGCATATGATTTACACGGTTGACCGTTGTAGGGTGGGTCGAGCGCCAGCGAGCCCCACCAATCCGGCTGGTGGGGCTCGCTG
>JBDTIR010000399.1:0-3352 GCA_039936275.1 Isosphaeraceae bacterium
AGGCACTACCCGAAATATCGTTCAGGTCGAGAGCGGCAGCGGCGAGTCATGGAACTGGCGGGCCAGGCGTTGGACTGCGGCGTTGAAATTGGGGTGGTGATACCAGTGGCCGCGGAGTCGGCCGAGGAGCACGACGCCTTTCTCTAGATCATGGCCGAAGAGGCCGTAGCGGAGGGTCTCGGTCTGTTGGATGCGACGGGAGATGTCGCCAGGATAGACCAGTTCGACATAGGAGCCTTCAAAATAAGACCACGACGTGATGAAATCCGGGCCGATGGGACGCGGCGGCCAGGTGGTCATGCCTTGCCCTTCGGCTTCAGGAAAGGTTTCGCGGCCGTCGTAAGTCAGGGCGGCCGAGCGGACGTCGCGAGGGTAGACGTTGCCGGCGCCGGGCTCGGGCGGGACTTCGGCCAGGGTGCTGAGCACCTTGACCTCGACGGAGCGCAACTCATCGACCGACTGGGCGCTGAGCTGGACTTCCAACTCGACGCCGTCGTCCTCGACCGGGAACCAGGAGGCGCGGACGGTCAAGGCCCCCCAGCCTGGCGGGGAATAGGTCGCCTCGATGCGGTTAAAGCGGTGCTCGACGGCGGTCAAGGTTGCCCTTGAGAGGGCGTCGGGGTCCCAGCGGCCGACCTCGGCGACTCCTTCCAGGCCAAGCAAGGGGCCTCGCCCTTCGGCCCGGAGCCCGGGCCGGGGGTCATCGACCTTGAGGGTCCAGGGGCGTCCGCCCCAGTCAAGGACGAACTCCGTCCCGCTGACGATCCAAGGTCGCGTCATGGTTCGCAAATGGGTCCAACGGAACCAACTAGGAACGAAAAAACCCCATCGATCCGTCCGAGGATGGATCGACGGGGCCGGAACAGAGAAGAGGCCGAATGATCGAAGCCGATGCTCCGGTTGGTGAGTGTTGCGCGCCCTGAGTCGCGTCATCGTCATCAACATTGAAAATCATATCCGTCCGAGTCCGGCTGTCAAGTCTTTGGTCAAAAAAGAAGGGATCGTCCCAAACTGGCCCGAAACGGCCGCTTCCAGGTTGACAATTTACAACACCCGGCCATGACACCTTGATCGTGCAAGGGGGTGGACTCCCAGAGTGGGATTGCTTACATGATCCACACTCCAAAAGGCCCACCCCATGCTCACGATACCCTTCGCCACCTGGATCGCCAACGCCGCTGCGGGACTGGCCGGCATTTATGGCGATGTCACTCGCCAAGCTCAGGCTGCCGACTGTAGCCGACGGACCATCTACTTCTACTGTAACCGATTCAGCAATCGCATAAGTGTCTAGGTTGAATCAATTTCTGCACGCCGTGCCGGATAAGACTCCGTTTTTGCGTACCAATAATAAATCCGCGATTCCTCGTTACGCCGCAACACCCGCGAGATTTCCGTGGCGATCTCTTCGGCACTCGGCGCCGGCCGACGGAGCAACCTCGTGAACACCTGCCGCGTCTGCGAGACCGTGATCGCCGGGGTTTTTCCCCCCGACTCGCCGTCGTTCCAGGCACAAGAACCACAACGCTATCAGCGACAGCGTCACATGATGATGCCATCCAATCCACCCTCGCACCTCGTAATGGTCGAGTCCGGCTTCGCCGTTGCCCGCCTCGAACAACTCCTCGATCCGGTGCCGTTGCCGCTGGGCGCGGACCACGTCACCCAGGGGAACCTCGGTGCTCGCGTTGGTCAACGCATAGTCCGTCCGCGATTCACCGACCGGCCGGATCACCACCAGTCGCTCCTCCGGGCCGATCCGGTTCTCTTGCTTGGCGCGGACGGGCGTCGTCATGGCGTCGACGACGAGCGGCACTTTCTCGCCGTCGCGGACGGTGATCCGCACCCACCGCGACTCCGGCTGGCTCTGGGCCCAAAGGTCGGCCCTCACGAAGGGAACCTCGCGCTTGCGGCCACGCCCGGCGTGACGGCGCCTCGGACGGCGCTGTTCGAGGTCGCGCACCGTCGTGTTGCATGGCACGTCCAAGACGTAACGCTCCGTCCGCGACCGCAGCGCGGCCCGGAAGCCGGAGGCCCGGCCCAATTCGTCATCGCCTGCGATCCAACCGTGCGGCAAGCCAGGCAAGCTTCGATCCAAGAGGTCCAGCGCGATCCGCCACTTCTCTTGGAACTTGACCTCGGGCGAGACGTGGCATTTCTCGCGCCGGGCCTTGTCCTCAGCCCAATCCTTGGGAAGGTAAAGCCGCCGATCCAGGGGGGCGTAGCCGTCCGAGGCGGCGTAAGCCAAGAAGACGCCGACTTGACAGTTGTCGAGCTTGCCCAACCGGCCGCACCATTGGCGGTCGACGCCGCAAGACTCGGTCCCCTTCTTGGGGAAGGCGCTGGGGTCGACGACCACGACGCCTTCGGGCTCAGCGAGTTCTTCAATCACATGATTGCGCAATTCCGTCATGACCGACTCGTCGTCCCATTTGCCGGCGCCGACGAAGAACTGGATCGGCTTGCGTGGCAGGCCGGCCTGGATGGCGATCGGTTCGCAGGTCTTGCGTTCCAGACCGCTGAGGTGGCCGTGAACGACGAGGATCGCGTTCTCGCGCTGTTCGGAGCGATGGAATTTCGAGAGATAACGCCGGAGGAAGCCGGTCAAGCGGTCGGTACAGTCGACGACGGACTCAGGGGTGAGGACCGCGTCGTTCAAGAGGGCTTGGGCTTCGGAGTGATCCAAGAGCGACATGGAAGAGCCTCCGTTCGGAATCCATCTCCTGCTACAATTCAGGATATCGAATCGCAGTCCCTCTGAAAAGTCATCGGTTACAGTAGAATTAGCGTACTGGACACCCGCGTACATGCTTTTCGACGAGCTGAAAAGCTCCATCAGGGAGGTCAGGATGTCGCGTTGATGACTCCCGGCGTTCTTGTGCGTCAGGTTCTTGAGCACCCGCCCGAATTCGTCCCAGAGTACCAGGCACTTGCCTCCGCCCTCCCGCAGGGCGGTTAACAGACCCGCCCCACTGGCCGGGGTCCCTCCGATCAAACCCTCAAGGCCCGACCGGCACAGGAGCGTTGTCACGCAATCGCGGGCGTGGTCCTTGCCAGCGCCGCTCGGGGCCAGCCCCATTGTGTAGAAATTTTTCCGCAACCATGTGGGAGACTGAACCTTGTGGCTCATCGCCACGCCCAGCCGGGGACTGTCTCATTCCGCATTTCCCACGGTTGACAGTTTTTGCGTCAACTCCTCTGGATTGGACTGAAGCAATTCCCAGAAGTGACGTTACCGACAGAAGCTCGCGTGTGATCCGTCCGTAATTTTACTCAAGCGGCGTGTAAGTCTCCGAGACCGTGGGAATCGCCGTGAGAAACGTAAGAGACCGGTCTGAAGACTTCCTTGATC
>JBDTIR010000400.1:0-9019 GCA_039936275.1 Isosphaeraceae bacterium
AAGCCTGGCCAGGCTCGAACCGACCGCTCCGACCCGCCGGTCGGCATCAAATCCTTGCCGCCTTTGCACACGATGATCAACGGCCCCTCCAAGGCCGAAGGCCGGACCCCGGCAACTGGTGAGCGCCCAGCGACCCCGATCGCCGCCCGGATCATTCCCGCGCCGCCCGCTACGCCGCTTGGGTCGCCGTCAACCCCGTCCGCGCCGACGGACCCGGCCGTCTCCACGGCTGAGAACGCCTTGTCACCGCCCGAGCTTCCCCCACTTGAGACCGACGCCGCCCAGGGGGGGCCAGCCGAAGAACCCGGACCCGCGACCCTGTCCGAGTCCTCCGGAGCGTCCGGCGACCCCGCCCAGACCGCCGAGGCACCGGCCATTGTGGACGATGCGGCCGATCCGGCCCCCGAGGCTCAAGCCTCGCCGGCACAAGATGATCCTGCGTCTTTTGACGCACCGCCCCCGGGCTTGCCGGCGCTCCCCCCGTTGCCGGAGACCGACGCCGACCCCTTGCCCGCCGCCAACGGCTCGGCCATTCCGGCCCTTGAAGCACCCCCGGTCGCCGAGGCCGAGCCCCTCGACGACTCGCAAATTCCGACCCTTGAAGCGCCCCCGGCCGTTGAGGCCGAGCCCCTCGGCGACCTGCCGGCTCCTCCGGAACTGCTTCCCCTGGACGCCGTCGAACCGCCCAAGGACTCCCCTGGGCCGGCCAACTCCGCCCCGCCTTTGTTGGAGCCCGTGCCGTCAACCAGCGCCGAACCCCCGGCCAACGCGCCTTCGGCCGATATTCCCCCTGACGACGCGGTCACTCCGACCGCGTTCCTGGGGGACGCCCCTCGCGATCCAGGCGTGCAGATGGCCTCGGCCATCGAGATGCATAGCGACATGACCGCGACGCCCGGCAAACTGCTGGGCCTGAACGTCGCCAGGGTCGGCGACCGGATGATTACCTGGAATGAGTTGAAGCGGTCGATCCGCGACTTCCGCCGCCAGCAAGGGATCGACGACCGCCCGCTCTCCGAGCCCGAGGAGCAACAGATCGCCAAGATCGTGCTCGACAAACTGATCAATCGCACCTTGATTCTCGAAGAGGCCCGCCGCTCATTCAAGAAACCCGAACAGTGGAAAAAGCTCCAGGAAATGGCCGACGAGAGCTGGGACAAGACCGAGCTGCCCCCGTTACTCAAGAAATATAAAGTCAATAACAAGTATGAACTCGACGTAATATTGACCAAGCAAGGCGAGTCGCTTGAACACTATCGCGAAGCGAACCGGATGGAAGCGATCTCGAGTGAGTTCTTGATGATGAAGCTGCGCAGTCGGTTCAAGCCCAGTTTGTCAGAAATGCGGACATATTATCAGAATAATACATCAAAGTTTGACCTGCCGGCACAGATCTCGTGGCGTGAGGTGGTGATCCGCCTCGACGGCCAGACCGACCGCGCCGGGGTCCGTCGCTCCGCCGAGGCCGCGCTGGACCGGCTTCGCCGTAATGA
Source organism: Isosphaeraceae bacterium (assembly GCA_039936275.1). GTDB lineage: Bacteria > Planctomycetota > Planctomycetia > Isosphaerales > Isosphaeraceae > JBDTIR01. The sequence continues at coordinate 1,494 of JBDTIR010000400.1, forward strand.
GGACTTCGCCAAGGTCGCCAAGGCCGTCAGTCAAGGGGCGACCGCCGACCAAGGGGGGTTCTGGGAGACCGAACCGGGCACCCACGCCGCCCCCGCCGTCAACACCGCGCTGGGGAGCTTGCCAATCCGCCAGGTCAGCCCGATCCTCGAATGTCCCGACGCCCTGCGCATCCTCCGCGTCGAGTCTCGCCGGGCGGCCGGTCCCGCGCCCTTCAGCGAGGTCCAGGCGAAAATCTCCCACATCCTCTTCGAACGAAACGCCGAGCAAGAAATCACCACCTTCATCAAGAAACTCCGTGGAGAATCATTGGTACGATATATGATTAAATTTGACGTACCTGATCACCCGATCGCGGGACGCTAATCGTTTGGGTCGCGATGGACCGGGGTTGGGCTGGCGATTGCCGGCCGTTGCGCGTTTTGGTTTCCCGGTGCGCAGGGGAACGCCCGTTTTGACGGCTTTGGTCCGTGATTTGCTCGGCAAAGGGTCTTCCGAGCCGGACCATGAACAGGAGCGGCGATCGGGCCGCGTTCTGGAGCGAACGAGCCGACGGGGGACTTTCTCGATGACTACGGACCCTTTCACAGACACCCAAATCACCACGACCGACGTTGATCCGTCGACGGCCTCGACGCCGCCCGATTCGTCGGTTCCCGAGACCTCCGTTCCCGCCGCGCCTGCTGCTCAGCCAGCCGCCGCGCCGGCGGCGCAGGAGGTTCTGGGCACTCCCAACGAGCACCAAAACCAGAAGTCGGCCAGCGACGTGGACCCTGCGGTGGATACCGAGGAGGACCTCTGGGAGGCCCGCTACTCATTGCGGAACTTCCTCGGTCGGTTGGTTGGCCTGGGCCTGTTCTCCTTGGCCTGGTTCGGTTTGTGGATCTACGCCAGTCAAGAGCCTGGCGGCACCAACGCGGGCGCACGCACCGGCCTGAGCATCTTGCTCTGGATCGCTGGCTTGACGCTCTTGGTGCTCTGGCTAGCGATCCTGCGGCGGATCGTTTTGGCCAGGTTTGGCCACCACTACCGCTTGACCAACCGCCGCCTGTTCGTCTCGACCGGCCTGTTTAACCGCCGCCGCGATCAGATGGAGCTGCTTCAGATCAAGGACGTCTACTTACGTCAGACTTTCTTCCAGCGCCTCCTGTCACTGGGCACGGTCGTGGTCGTCTCTCAGGAACAGCATTACCCCTTGATGTACCTGACCGGAGTGGACGACCCCCAAGCAGTCATGGACATGATCTGGCAGCAGTCGCGAACCGAGCGCGACAACCGATCCGTCCACATTGATCATGTGTGAATTGCTTGCCGTGAGCCCAAAAGACCACGGTTGTCCCATCTTGGCCGGTGTGGTCCAGCCGCCCCCGGCTGGTCTGCCAGAATCCGATGGCGTTATGGTCTTTACGGGGGAATGCAAACACACCATTGACGCAGGGGTTCTCCAGAGTTAAACTAAGAGACGACATATCGTTAACCGGGGCGTGACTTGTCTCTTCGCCCCGACTCACGTCTAGTGACCTAGGCCGAACGTACCCATGAGGACGCTCATGTCTCAATCCCGCGTCCGCTACATTGGCAGCCGCGAACTCCACCGCGACCTTCCCAAGGTGCTGGAGGCGTTGGAAAACCCCGACGCACGCTACGTACTGACCATCCATAGCAAGCCCAAGGCCGTCTTGATCGGGGCTGATGCGTTCATGGAACTGCTCCGGGGACTCTCGAAAGCTGACCGCTTGCTGGCCTTGCAGCTCGGCGCCTTGGTCCAGGGGCACGAAGCCAACGACTTCGGCGACGACTCCACCGAGGTTGCCCAGGACGCTCCTGGCGAACTGGTTGCCCTTGGCGCTTGAACCGATCTCGCACAATCAGCATACAGAGATACCAATTTGTTGAGACGGTCCCGAACCTCGGGGTCGTCTCGTTCTTTTCACAGACAGACGGCAAAGGCGCGCTTGGCCGTTTTACCCGTTGCCGTCGATCGCCCCCACCCGACCGCCATCATCCCGCCCCGGACGCGCTCCGCGCCGGAAGATCAACTATCCAACGCCTGGCAAGCTCGCCGATGATGTGAGATTAGGGCGGCCGGTTTCCTGGCCGGGCGTTGATCCCCTTTTGATACAATGTGTTCGAGGGATCGACCCCGGCTCGTGCGCATCGTTGGGTCTTGACTGAGGTGATTGATGTCCAGCAGGCCGTTCGTCCATCTCCACTGCCACAGCCACTACAGCCTGCTCGACGGGGCCAGCAAGGTCCCCAATCTGGTCAAGCGGGCGAAGACCCTGGGAATGCCCGCCCTGGCGATCACCGACCACGGCAACCTCTATGCCGCCGTCGAGTTCTTGCGCGAGGCCAAGGCCGGCGGCCTCAAGCCGATCATCGGTCTGGAAGCCTATGTCGCCCCCGGCAAGCGTACCGAACGCTCCACTGGCGGCAGTTCCGGGCGCGAGTACGCCTTCCACCTCACCCTCTTGGCCCGCAACGGCGAGGGGGTCCGCAACCTGATGCGGCTCTCCTCAAAGTCGTTCCTGGAAGGGTTCTACTACAAGCCCAGGATCGACAAGGAGATCCTCGAACAGCACTCCGAAGGCTTGATCTGCCTCTCAGGCTGCGCCTCGGCCGAGTTCTCTGACCTGATCCTCCACGACAAACGGGCCGAGGCCGAACAGCTTTGCGCCTGGTATCAACACATCTTCGGCGAAGAGAACTTCTACGTTGAGATCCAGGACAACGGCGTCCAGATCCAGCGCGACTGCGCCGCCGGGGCCATCGACATCGCGGACCGCATGGGCCTGCCGGTCGTCGCCACCAGTGATGCTCATTATCTCACGCAAGAAGACTCCAAGGCGCACGACATCTTGCTCTGTATCAACACGGGCAAGACGATCGACGACCCCAACCGGATGCGGTTCGAGAACGACCAGTTTCACGTCCGCAGCCCCGACGAGATGTATGCGGCGATGCCCGGCCGCGAAGAGGCCCTGGCCACCTCGGTACGCATCGCCGACCTGGTTGAAGAGAACTACACCAGCCTCGAACTCGGCAAGCGGCTGTTCCCCTCGTTCAAGCCTCCTGGCCAGCAGACGCCCGAAGAGTACCTGCGTGAACTCTGCGAGGAAGGGCTGCGCGATCGGTTCGGCTCTGACCCTGTGCCCGAGGTCCGCGACCGCCTGGAGCACGAGCTGGGCACCATCAACCGCATGGGCTTCGCCTCGTACTTCCTGATCGTCTGGGACTTCGTTCGGTTCGCTCGCGAGGCCAACATCCCCAACTCGGCGCGCGGCTCGGCCTGCGGCGCTCTGGTCAGTTATCTGCTTTACCTCAGTCACGTTGATCCGCTCAAGTATGATCTTCTGTTTGAACGGTTCCTCGATCCCAACCGCTCCGAAGCGCCGGACATCGACATCGACCTCTGCCAGGAACGGCGGTACGAGGTCATCGAGTACGTCCGTCAGCGGTACGGCGAGGCGAACGTGGCGCAGATTGGCACCTTCGGCACGATGGCGGCCAAGGCGGCGATCAAGGACGTCGGCCGCGCCTTGAACATCCCGCTGTCTCGGGTCGATCAGATCACCAAGTTGATTCCGACCCGTCTGCATATCAGCATTGCCGACGCCTTGAAGGAAGAACCCCAGCTTCAGCGTCTGGCCGACGACGATCCTGAGATCCAGCGCCTGCTTGACCTGGCCCAGCGGCTCGAAGGCACGGCGAGGAACGTCAGCACCCACGCGGCCGGCGTGGTGATCGCCGACCAACCGTTGGAGTCGTTGGTTCCGCTCCAGAGGCTGCCGAACAAGGACAAGGCCAAGGAAGTCGTCTCGACCCAGTGGAACATGGGCGACGTCGAGAAGGCCGGCCTGCTCAAGATGGACTTCCTCGGCCTCCGCAACCTGACCAGCCTTCAGGCGGCGGTGGCCCTGGTCGAAGACCGGATCGGCCGGCCGTTCGACCTGCAAAGCCTTCCCCTCGACGACGACGCGACCTACCAACTCCTTCAGCGCGGCGACGCCAAGGGGGTCTTCCAGCTTGACGGTGCGGGTATCCGCGACCTTCTGGTCAAGATGAAACCTGACCGCTTCGCCGACCTGATCGCCATCCTCGCCCTGTACCGACCGGGGCCGCTCAACGGCGGCATGGTGGATGAATATGTCGACGTGAAGCACGGGCGTAAGTCTCCGACCTATCATCACCAGGTCATGAAGGACGTCCTGGAAGAGACCTACGGCGTGATGGTCTACCAGGAACAGGTCATGCGCATCCTCAACCGCCTGGGCGGGATTGAGCTGGCGCAAGCCTATGCCTGCATCAAGGCGATTTCCAAGAAGAAGATGGAGGTCATCGCCAAGGGGCGCGTTCAGTTCATTGAGGGGGCGGTCCAACGCGGGATGGACAAGGCCCAGGCCGAGAAGATCTTCGAGTTGATCGAGTTCTTCGGCGGCTACGGGTTCAATAAGTCGCATACGTGCGCCTATGCACTCGTCGCCTTCCAGACGGCGTACCTCAAGGCCCACTACCCGACCGAGTTCATGGCGGCGCTCCTGTCTTCCGAGATGGACGGCGCCGAGCGCGAGAAGTACTTTGTTGAGCATATCGACGATTGCAAACGCATGGGAATCACGATCCAGCCGCCGAACATCAACGAAGGGGAGATGCCGTTCAAGGTGGCGGGCGAAGGCACGATCTATTTCGGCCTGGGGGCGATCAAAGGGGTGGGCGTCAAGGCGGTCGAGGCCATCCTTCGCGTCCGTGCCGAAAGTGGGCCGTTCGCCAGCCTGGACGACTTCTTTGAGCGGATCTCCTCAAAGGAGGTCGGCCAGGGGGCGGTTGAAACCTTGATTCGCGCCGGTGCGTTTGACTGCTTCGCCGCGCGTCGGGCGCAACTCCTGGCCGTCTTGCCCAGGGCGGTGCAGTCCGGCCAGGCCAAGCAAGAGGACCGCAAGCGCGGCCAGCGCGGCCTGTTCGATGATGTCGAGGAAGCGGACGAGGGCGGGGTTGCGGTCGCCACGCTCAGCCTGCCCGACGTGCCCGAACTGCCCGACGCCGAACTGCTTGCCGGTGAGAAGAAGGCACTCGGACTCTACATGACCGCGCACCCCTTGACCCGCTACGCAGACGTCTTGCAGGCCTTCCGCACCCACCAGGCGACTGACCTGGCGGACCTTCCTGACAAGGCCGAGGTAATGCTTGGCGGGATGATCAACAACGTCGTCATCCGCAACGTTCAGAAGAGCCGATCGGGCCTGACCCGCATGGCCAAGCTCTCGTTCGAGGACCTGACCGGCTCGACCCCCGCGATGCTCTGGCCCGAGGACTTCGCCAAGAACGAGCCCTTGGTCAAGGATGAGTTGATCGGCTTCGTCAAGGGAACGATCAGCCGGATGCGCGAACCGGCCGAGGTGATCATCAACCGGATCATCCCCATTGAGCGAGCCGCCGCCGAGCTGTCACGAGGGGTCGTCGTGACCTTGCGCAAAGGGGTCCACCAGGATGAGCAGCTTGAACGTCTCTTGCGACAGGTGCGGATCAGGCCGGGCAACCTGGAGGTCTACCTGGAATTCCTCGGCCTGACCGGCTACCGTCGCGTGATTTACAAGGTGGGCTCCTCGTACAAGATCCGCCACGACGACCGCCTGGTCGCCGACCTCGAAGCCGCATTGGGCGCGGGCAACGTCCGCCTGCTCGGACACGGCGGTGCAACCACCCGCGGCGAAGCTCGACCCGCCCCGCCCTCGCGCCCGCCTGTCTACACCGACGCCCCTTCGGACGAGGACGACGACGAGGACTGATGCTGCTTCGGCGTCCTCGATTCCAGGGTGATCGGATCACGAGATTTATTAGTGCTGATAACCTCAAATATTTTATATCAATTTGTTTATCGTAGTAATCAGATCAAGACCTGATTCGGAATGAGTTCTGCGGTGGAACTGCGGCGTCCGCGCTTTGCCGTCTGTGACTTCGGCGTGCTTGACCGGGCCCGTGGACGCTCTCGCTCAGATCACCCGGCGACGTTGTCGGGAGCACACCGACCCGATCGTCGGCGTCCACTGTCTCACGAAGTAAGTTCCCACTTCGCCGGGCTGACGATCTTCGTCAATATTTCACCAATCGCTCATCAGTGCTTCATCATCGCAAATTATGCTCCTTGACGTCTTTTGTGTACGCCCCGACTTTGGGGCGATCCCCGAAGGACGGAGCCGGCTCCATTTGAGAGCGGCTTCAAAGGACGATCTCGATGGGAACCACCATGAACGTCTTCCGCTTAAAGGTCGTGGCTCGCGTCGCCTGGGCTCCGGCCTTGCTGCTCGGAGCCTTGACCGGATGTGGCAATTCCGACGCAGGCGCACCGGTGACGACGCATCGGGTCAAGGGTAAGGTCGTCTTGCCCGACGGCACGCCCTTGACCGAGGGAACCGTCACGTTTGTGCCAACCGCTGAGCCAGGGCGGCAGGCCGCCAGTCGGGTCGAGCCCGACGGCACCTTTACCTTGACTACGGTTTACCCCGGCGACGGGGCGGCCGAGGGTACTTACAAGGTCCGGATCGACACGACCTTGACGGCCCCTGGCCCGAGGAGAGGAATGACGAGGTTCCTCGTTCCACCAAAATATCAGGACGAAGACCGCTCCGGCTTGCGGATCACGGTCAATGCCGGTCCGAACGACCTGGCGCCGTTCAGGCTTGACACCAAGCCGGCCTCCTAGCTTGTCGGGAATATCAACTGCGACTGAGTCATGCATGCTTTCCCTCTTGAAAAGGATGACCGACCATGTCCGCGCTTACGAGTTCCAAGCCGCGCCGACGCGGCTTCACCTTGATCGAGCTGTTGGTGGTCATCGCCATCATCGGCGTTTTGATCGCTCTGCTGCTGCCCGCCGTTCAGGCGGCACGTGAGGCCGCGAGGCGCAGCCAGTGCATCAACAATTTGAAGCAGATGGGCCTGGCGTTGCATAACTATGAAAGCACCAATGGTTGTTTCCCTCCGTCAGGCGAATCAACCAACTTCAGCGTCTCGCCCCCCTCGACCCAGTTCGTTGACGGCGTCGCCGTGTTCCCTCGCATGCTCCAGTTCATTGAAGGGAACGGCGTCTTTAACGCCATCAACTTCAGTCTTGAATACAACAGTAATTCGAAGTCCAACTTTACCGCTTACTCGAGTGTCGTCAGCACGTTTCTCTGCCCCAGTTCCCCCAACCAGTCGGTCGGCCGGGATGCGATCGACCCGCAAGATGCAGGGTCGCAGGCCGTCAAGACTGGTTACGGCTTGCTGGACTACGGCCCGACCTGTTACACCGACATTGATCCCACGGGCACCGTCCGGTCTGCCGGCACCCCCACGCCGTACCAGAACAGGGCGTTCCGGGCGAACGGGCTGCTCAATCAAGGGATGACCACGATCGCCGAAATCCGCGACGGCACTAGCAACACCATTGCCATCGCCGAGGACGCCGGTCGTGACGCTCGCTTCATTAGCCCTTACACCGAGTCGTATTTTGACGGGATCTCCGCGCGGACGAGCAACGACCCGTCCG
>JBDTIR010000401.1:0-8280 GCA_039936275.1 Isosphaeraceae bacterium
TGGGGTAGGAGGCGCGCAGGTCGGGGCCGACGCCCATCAAGATTGCGGCAAGGTTGCACTGCGTTTCGTCCCAAGCGATGTTTTCGACCAAAGGGACGCTCAATGCGTCCCAACGGGCCAAGATCCAGCGGCACCCCTGGGCGGTTTCGCGGAGGCGGCTGGCGGTTCGAGACGGGTCTTTGGGCAGGCGCGCGGCGATTTCCTCGGCGGCCCGGCAGCGGTCTTCATCCCAGCAGAGGTCGGCGCGGTCGGCCTGGTCGTTGATCTGGGCGCGGATCATGAATTGACAGAAATCGAGGCGGGCGGCGGCGTCGGCGACCTGTTCGAGCAGCCAGCTTTGACGATCGTTGTCGGGATGGTAGGCGTCAATCAGCATGCGATTGTGTTTGGCGACGGCGTCGACGAGATGAGGGGGAACCAGGCCATGCTCGCTGCGCATGCCGTGGGTAAGTGAGTTCATCCGGGAGGCCAGTTTGCCGGCCTCGGTGTTCGGGCCGGTGGATTTCCGGGCGTTGCGCTGATTGGCGAGGCGTCGGGCTTCACTGGTGAGCATGAGAGTCAGGCTCCTTTGGTTCAAAAGGGGTGCGGGCGTTGTTGGGATCGGAACCAGAAAAAGGACAGCGTCGCCCGGCTTGACAGTTTTCCGGGTATTCTCCATACACCATCGCCAAGGGGGGCGCGGGCTATCACCTTTGATGATTTTTTTCAACGTCGTCCACATCTGGGGTCCGGCGCTCGTGATCCGTCTTGTTCGCGGCAGAATGGCACACGGCTTGCGAATGCCCATTGGGATGAATTTCCTCGCCCCGAAGGTGGACGGAGGTTGCTGTGAGCCGCACTTTAATGTTTCTTCCGATCACATCCGCCTGGTTGGCGATGATCGCTCTGACAGGTTGCGACTCGACCCAGACCGCGACCCTTCCCGAGCCGGTCGAAGCACCCAGGGTCCGGACAGTCCCCCGAGCTTTGCCGAGCCCGGTTCCGACCCGGACTGCGGACGACGCCATCCCTCGTGATCGCCAGATCAAGCCCCGTGACACCGCGGAGACGGCGCGCGATCGTCGCTTTGCCGATTTTCTCCGCGATACGGCCGGCGACATGATTCGCCAGAGCACCGTCGGGCTTGAAAAGAATGGGCGGCTCCGGGTCCAACTTTCCAAGAGTGCTGATCCGGAAGACACGCTCGACCTGACCAAGAGCATCCTGGCCGGTGCCCGCAAGGATTTCCCGGATCAAGCGATCACCGAATGGGTCTACGATCCCGACGGCGGTTTGATCCTCAAGGCCGAGTACCAGCCTGGTCAGGGAGTTCGTTACCAGCTTGCCGGCGGCGAGCCCGAATCGAACCAAGCTAGATCCAGCGGGCCCGAACCAAGAAGGTCCTCGCCTTCGGTCGCATCCTCGCCTTCCGACGCGATCGGTCAAGGAGGAGTGACCGCTCTTGATCGTAAGTTTTCCGCATGGGCTGAGGAACACGGCCGCTCTTATCTCCGCTATGTGGAGTCTGACCTGGAAACCCACGGTCGGCTCTGGTTCGGCTTGACCGATGCGGTTGATCCCGGCGACGTGCGTACCTTGACCGCGTCACTGCTCAAAGGTGCGCAAGCGGAGTTCCCAAAGCGGACCCTGACCGCCACCGTTTTCGACCCCCACGGCGAACGCATCGGCACAGCCCGCATGGGACGCGACGGCAAGGTTCAGTGGGAAAAGTAATCCAAATTCACATAACCCAAGACAACCATTGATAAGGAGCACCCAGCCATGGCGAAATGGGGAAGTCAGGACTACAAGCGGGCCGTGTTCGATCAGCTTTCCAAGGGGTCGGGCGGCGCGGACGAGGATCACGCCGGCCACTTCGAGAACTTCTCATCCGGCGCTCCGAGGCGCGACGTCGAGTCGGGCGTCTCAGAGGCGTTTCATCCTGAGCGGCTGTCGTCTCAAGAGGTGGAGCCCCAGTTCCGCGCCGCGGCGCAGAAGATGGCCCCGAACGAGCGGGCCGAGATCACCAATGACTTGCTCGGCGAGCTGGAACAGCGCGGTCTGGCGCCGTCGTGGCTCCAGAAAATGCTCGGACTTGGCTCAACCGACCCGAACCAGGCCAGCGCCGATGACGTGGCCAAGCTCACTGAATATTCTCGCCAGAACCATCCTGAGGTGTTCAAGCGGGTGGTTGCCGACAAGCCCTTTTTCGTGCGATGGCTGAGCAAGCCGCTGGTCGCCGGTCTCGTCGGCGTGATCGCCGGCAAGCTCTTGAACCGCGCTTACGACAAGGACTGACGTTCAAACCAACGTGGACGCCTTGACTTGTTCTCATCTTTGAAACATCGCGACGTGGAGATTTACGCATGAGTATTTCTGAACTGATTGGCTGGGCCGTCTTCGGCCTGGTCGCCGGTGCGATCGCCCGGTTCTTGCATCCCGGCCGCGACCCGCTGAACTGGCTCTGGACGATGGTTCTTGGTATCGGCGGCGCGATTCTCGGCGGCTACATCGGCGAGGCCTTGGGCCTGGACACCACCGGCCACCTGATGAGCTGGATCACCGCCATTGGCGGCGCGATCCTTCTCTTGCTGATTTACCACTTCACCACCGCCCGCAAAGCCAGAGCCGTCAACGCCGGCCCCGCGACCAGCAGCGACTACAAGCAAGCCGTTTTTGACGACCTCTCGCGCGGCCCCAACGGGTGAGTTCGACTCGGTGAAACGCGGAACGTCGAAGTGTATATCCAAAGAGTTTACGCGCGTGGCCGGGGCAAAGCGAATCTTCGAGCGTGCCTCTACATCGCAACCACCACCAGGGCACACCCGCTACGCTCGCTTTGCGCCGGCCGCCTATCGCTCAAGCGGCCTTGAGATGATCACCCCCACCATCAGGTCGACGATTTCCAGGAATCTTGTTGCAATCCCTCATATCGCCTGGAACAATAACCAGAGACGTCGGAATGATACGTTAGTTCAGTCGTGATTTTCCACGACGATTTTGACGTCTACTTGATGTTAGGCGGCTTGGTTCCGGTACGCAACCGGGAGCACAGTACATTTTTTCTATAGGAGCAGTAACATGGCTGGCTCAAGGCGCCCTGGCTCTCTCTGCACGAGCCAGAGCCCGTCTATCGATGATGGGACCTTGACGCGTACTAATTCGCCACCCCCCAGACAGATTGGCCTCTGCCGAGAATCTGACGCGACAGCGCACCACACGACCCAAACCAACATTTTCGAGATCGTTCGAACGACGGGTAAGGCTCGCCGTCTCAATCAATCCGAGGTTCATGCCAGGTATCTAGGCTTAGATATTGAGGCCAAGCTTCAGTCCAAGGCCTATTTCATTCTTCATGCCAGTCACCTGACACGCAGCAGCCAAGAAACAATCAATCGAATCAATGACCCTTCCCAATGCACCCAACTTGTTGCGTTCGCGGTTCGGAAGCTGCAAGCGGATGCCGGATCGCTCGGCGGGAGCTTCCCCGATGGCTATTACGCGACTCTCGCCAGAGCCATTATTGAAGAAGCCATCTCATACACGCCAGCGAATCCGGACCAAGGGGTTGATCTCGCAGGAAAAACCTTCGGACTTGAAGTTGGGGAAAAACCGGAAACCCTGCCTGCATATCAAATCTACGATGCCATCGCGCGTGTGAACGACGACAATGGATATGATAAAGTCCAGCACTTTACACGGTCGGCCTATCTTCAATACAACTACGGCAAAACGGCGACGGACGCGACACAGTATGGCAAGGAAATACGCGATGAGATCAAGAGCTGGTACGAAGGTGGTCAAGGCTTCGACAGTAAGGATATGCTCGCGAACAATCGCGGGCAAGAGTTCGGCGAGCAACTCTACGCGAAGTATCATCCCATCCGAAATTACTTACGCAACTTGGACTGAAACAAGCAGGGCCTTCACAGTTCGACGTCTCGCATGGGGCTCTGGTCCCTTGTCAAATCGAGTTCGTCGAGCCCGACCCCCTGGAGCAGGTATTCCTTGAAGTCGAGCCTCTTGCCGGTCAGTTGCGCATACGTCTCGGCCGAGATGACGACGACCGCGTCCTTCCGCCGGGTAATGGTCTGCGGCCCCTGGCTCAAGGCGAGGTTCACGACCTCGGAGAGTCGGTTCTTGGCCTCGGCGAGATTCCAGATCACGGCGTCACCTCCTGATTCGCTAGACAGTCTAGCCATTTTGGCAGGTTCGGTTTGACCTGGCAACCTCTGAATGGTTCCGATGCTCCTAATAACTCCGTTTGGGGAGGGGACCAGCGATCTCGCTCCATGCTTGACGTTATCAAGGTCCGGAAGTTAAGGTAAAGCCTCGATTTCCGGCCTTAATCAAGGGCCTTTCCAAGTCGCCCGACGACGAGATCCCGAGACGATCCATGCTGAAGCGGACGAACACCTGCGGCGAATTGACGGCCGATCAGGTCGGGCAGACGGTCATTCTCAACGGCTGGGTCGATACCCGGCGCGATCATGGCGGCCTGGTCTTCATCGACCTGCGCGACCGATACGGCACCACCCAGGTCGTTTTCGAGCCCGAGGCCGGCGCAGCCTTGATGGACGCCGCGCACGACTTGCGCACCGAATATGTGATCGGCGTCAAGGGGACCGTCGGGCCTCGATTGCCGGGCAAGACCAATCCCAAGCTCAAGACCGGGGCCATCGAGGTCAAGGCGACCGAGGTCGAACTCTTCAACGCCTCGCAAACCCCGCCGTTCGAGATCCAAGGGGCCGAGGCCAACGAGGAATTACGGCTCAAACACCGCTACCTTGACCTCCGCCGTCCCGAGATGCAGCGCGTCTTTTTGCTGCGTCACCAGATGATGCAGGTGATGCGCAACGCGATGTCAGGGCTTGGGTTCCTGGAAATCGAAACCCCGATGCTCGGCCGCAGCACGCCGGAAGGGGCGCGCGACTTCCTTGTGCCCAGCCGCGTTCAGGTCGGCCACTGCTACGCCTTGCCGCAGTCGCCGCAATTGTACAAGCAAATTTTGATGGTCGCCGGCTTCGACCGCTATTTTCAGATCGCGCGTTGTTTTCGAGACGAAGACCTGCGGGCCAACCGCCAGCCTGAGTTCACGCAGCTTGACGTTGAGATGTCGTTCGTTCAGGACGACGACGTCATCGGCACGATGGAGCACCTCGTCGCCGCGCTCCACCAGGAGTTCAACGGCGCGGAGCTTTCCTTGCCGCTGCCCAGGATTGATTACCACGACGCCATGGAACGGTTCGGCGTGGATCGGCCTGATTACCGCTACGGCATGGAACTGAACGACCTGGCCGACCTGGCCGGTCAGACCGAGTTCAAGGTGTTTGCCCAGGCCCTCGACGCCGGTGGTCGGGTCCGAGGCATTTGCGCCCCTGGCGGCGGCGCGAAGTACAGCCGCAAAGACCTGGACGAGTTGACCGAGTACGCCAAAGGCTTCGGCGCCAAGGGGCTCGTCTGGCTCAAGGTTGAGGCGGAAACCTTGACCGGACCGACCGCCAAGTTCTTCCCGCCAGAAGTTCAAGCGGCCTTGCGGGCGAAGTTTGACGCCAAAGCTGGCGACCTGATCTTGATCGTCGCCGACACTCAGGCCGTGACCAGCCAGGCCCTGGCGAACCTGCGGATCAGGCTCGCGGCGGAGTTGAAGCTGTATGATCCGAAGACGTTTCATTATTCCTGGATCGTCCGGTTCCCGCTGTTCGGGTGGGACGCCGACGAAGGGCGTTTCTTCGCCGAGCATCACCCGTTCACCATGCCCTTGCCTGAAGACCTGGCCTTGCTCGATTCTGACCCGGCGAAGGTGCGGGCCCAGGCGTATGACCTGGTCATCAACGGTGAGGAGGCTGGCGGCGGCACCATTCGCTGCCACGATCCGCTGATCCAGGCCAAGATTTTCGGCCTGCTCGGTCTGACCCCCGAACAGGCGGAGGAGAAGTTCGGCTTCCTACTAAGTGCCTTGCAGTTCGGCGCTCCGCCGCACGGCGGGATCGCGCTTGGTCTCGATCGCCTGGTGATGATTTATGCCGGCCTGAGCAACATCCGTGACTGCATCGCTTTCCCCAAGACCGCCAAGGGGTCTGACCTGATGACCGGGGCCCCGGGCGCGGTTGACCTTCGGCAACTTCGAGAATTGCACATCCGCGTGGCCGAGTAAGACCCGCGATTGCGACCTAGGGAGAGGGAAGGCAGGCTCAGAGCAAAGGACCGATCCGCGCGACACCAATGATGCTGTTTCCTCGCTCAAGAGTCCTCGTCTTCCCTCTCCAGTAGATCCCCCCCCTGGAAAGGGGTGATCGCGCGTTCGTACCCTGGTTCACGGATGCTCCAGGAGGCCGCGCGCCCCGAGACTGTTTACTGATCTTGGAGTCATGGATTGATGTCACCAACCCGACATGCGTTTTGTCCCAGCCTGTCTGAGCGGCTGGAATCCCGAGTGGTTTTGAGTCATGTTGGCGGCGGCGTTCCTGTGGCGGTGGGCCACCATCACGGTGGCGGCACGCACCATCACGAAATCGGCACGCACCATCATCAAGCTGTCACGACGCACCATCATCAAGCTGGCGGCCACCACCAATCGGGTGGTGGGTTGCATGGTCCTGGTGTGGGCGCGAGTCACGGCGGCCACGGAACGCCCTGATCAAGGCCGTCAGGTTCCAGTCACCCAAGAGCGACCCCGGCGGTTGCGCCGGGGTCGCGAGCGTTTTGAGAGTACGGCGCGGTTCCGTTTGCGGTCTTGTGGAACGGTCCCGGATTTGCTAACAGAATGGGACCGATTTCACTTACCCGCGACGGAGGTTCAGTCTGATGTCATTTGGCGGCGGCGATGGTTCAGGACGAGGGCGCGGCCTGAATCTTCGGCTCGTGATCGCGGCAGTCATTGCTCTGATTGCCCTGGTCGGGTATTTCTCCAACACCCAGACCAATCCGGTGACGGGTGAAAAGCAGCATGTCGCGATGTCGGTGCCCGAAGAAAAGGCCCTCGGCCTGGAGGCTGCGCCCAAGATGGCCCAGCAGATGGGAGGGGCCATTGATCCATCAAAAGATGACCGGGCCCGCCTGGTTGCCGAGGTTGGCGAGCGGATCGTTGAGCGGAGCGACGCCCGCAAGAGTCCTTATGTCGATAATTTTCACTTTTATTTGCTTGATGATCCCAAAACCGTCAACGCCTTTGCCCTGCCGGGAGGCCAGATTTTCATCACGGACGGGTTGTTTGACAAGATGACCAATGAGGCCCAACTGGCCGGCGTGCTCGGCCACGAAATTGGTCACGTCATTGGTCGCCATTCGGCCGTGCAGATGGCCAAGGGGCGGCTCGGCCAGATGCTCGCGGTCGCGGTCGGCATTGGCGCCAGCGACGACCGCGGCCACGGAAGGTCAGCCCAGATGGCAGCGATGATGGCCAACCAGATGCTCCAGTTGCGTTACGGTCGAGGGGACGAGTCGCAGGCCGACGCCTTCGGGTTGCGGTACATGGCCCAAGCGGGTTACGACCCATCGGCGATGCTTGACGTCATGGAAATTTTGAAGGAGGCGAGCAAGGGGCCGCGTCCTCCTGAGTTCCTGGCTTCGCACCCAATGCCCGAGACCAGGCTCGCGGAGATCAAAGAGATTCTCGACCAGACCTATCCGGACGGCGTACCGAGCAGCTTGAAAAAAGGCCGCCCGCTCAACGGCAGCGCGGGCGGTCGTCGGCTGGGCGGCATCGACCGTCCTCGATTAATACGACGAACCGAAGGTCTGACAGTAGTAGGCTTCCCCACGGCTGTTGTAAGCGACCCCCAGGCCGATCTCGGTGAAGTTCGTGTTCAAGATATTCGCGCGGTGGCCTGGAGACGCCAGCCAGGCCGTGGTGACCTGATAGGCGTCAGGGTAGTTGTAAGCGATGTTCTCACCCAGCCAGCCGTAGTTGTATCCGACGTAGCGGGCCCGATCCACCAAGGTCGGCAAGGCCGCGCCCGGCAGGTCGTGCTCCATCAGGCCCATGCTGGCCATGTCGGCCGCGTGAATCTTGGCGGCTTGAACCAGTTGCATGTTCACTCGTAAGGGAGCCAGCCCGTTCTGGACTCGGGCCTGGTTGGTCTGATCGACGATCTGTTGTTCAATCGGCGACAGGCCCGACGACGACGGCGCGGGTGCCAGGGGAGGAGCTACCGGGACTGGAGCAGGGGCCACCGGGACCGGGGCGGACGCGACCATCACCGGGCTTGCGACCGGCGGCCGATCCCAGACCCCGTTGACGAAGTTGCTGCCAGCGCCGCCGATCAACTGGGCCTTGGCGTCGTTCGTAATGAGGAGGTC
>JBDTIR010000402.1:0-12053 GCA_039936275.1 Isosphaeraceae bacterium
AGCAGCAAATGGCCGCCCTGATGGCCGACAACCAGAAGGCGATGCAGCAAAAATGGCTTTTGATGGCCAGGCAAGGCGGCCAATCGGGCGGCATGCGGCAGGAAGAGAAATCCAGGATGCAGGCGGAACTGGCCGAGGCGGACATTCAGTACGAGAGCACGGCCAAGCAGATCGAGATCCTCAAGGAACAGCAAGACCTGATGGCGGTGCGCTCGCCGGTTGATGGAATTGTCACCCACCCGTTCGAGGTTCGCAAGGAACTGCTCGGCCGCCCGGTCGAGGTCGGCCAGGAATTGATCCAGATCGCCGCCACCGATCAGGACTGGGTGCTTGAGGTCGAGGTCCCTGACAACGACATGGGCCCTGTGCTCGCCTCGCAAAGTAAACTGGAGAAGGAAATCGCCGCGGGCAAGAAAGACCCGGGGGCGACCTTGTCAGCCTACTTCGTCACCGCCACCGACCCCGAGCACCGCTACCCTGGCTATGTGCGGCGGATCGCCTCGAAGGCCGAGACAGTCGAAGGCAAGCACGTGGTCAAGGTAACGGTCGCTTTCAGCGACGACGTTCGCCGCGACTTCCTCACGCGCAACCAGTCGCTCCGCCCGGGTGCTGAAGTTCGCGCCCGAGTCTACTGCGGCGATGCTCGCCTTGCCTACGTCTTGCTCCGCGACGTGATTCACGTCTTCTATGAAACCGTCTTGTTCCGCTGGCCCTTCCTGCGTTCTTGAGGATTCACCTCGGCGGACGCGGGCGGAAAATCCAAGAGAGACCGCGCATTCCTGGAATTCTCTTGCCTTCAAGGTTTTCTCTCGCGTCCACTCCACATTCTCTCGCGGCCTCGTTGCGGTGAACTCATCCGGAGATCTGATCCCATGCTTTTGACTTCGAAGGTCCTCACCCTGGCCGCGAGCGTTGTCGGGGCGCTGTCGGTCGCGGCTTTGGCGCAGTCCCCCGCACCGTCCAGGGCCGCGCGTTCCGGCCCGGAAACCCTGACGATCCACGGCTTCACCGACTGGGTTGAGAAGTCAGAGGTCTCGGCCCAGGTCGAGGGGGTCATCAAGAAGATGGAACTGAAGGTTGGCAGCCCGGTAGAGGAAGGCGGGACGATCGGCGTCTTGCACGACGACCGGGCGCGCCTGACCGCCGCGAAAGCACGGGTCGCCGCCGAGAGCCAGGGGGCGATCGCCAAGGGCGAGGCCGAGAAGGAATTCAAGATGGCCGAGGCGGCCAGGCTGTATATGCTGAACAAGCGAGGGGCGGGATTCGTCTCGGCTGCCGAGGTCCAGAAGGCCGAGGCCGAAGTCAAGGTCGCCGCCGCATCCATCCTGGAAGCCGACGAAAACAAGAAGCTAGCCCAGGCTGAACTGGCGATTGCCGAACAGATGCTCAAGGACCACACCATCCGCGCTCCGTTTACCGGCATCATCACCGCCAGGAACCTGAACCCCGGCGAGGCCGTCCGGCCCAACGAGCCGGTGGTTCAACTCGTGAAGATTGACACGATCAAGTTCTACGGCGAGGTGCCGATTGAATATTCGTACAAGATCAGGCTCGGCATGCCCGTGGATATTCAGCCAGAGATCGAGGACGCCGACCTGCCGATCGAACAGAAGCGGTTCCGGGGCAAGATCACGTTCATCTCGCCTGAGACCGTGACGGTCAACAAGACCGTCTTTCAGGTCTACGCCGAAGTCCAGAACAACAAGGAACTGGAACTCCGCGCCGGCTTGCGGGCCAAGATGGTCGTCTACCTGACGCTCGACGAAAACCAGGTGCCGCCCCCTCCGGCCGACCAGTTGCCCGAGGCTCGTGCCATTGAGGCGTCACGCAACGTTCCCGTCTCCAACCCCAACGCGCCTGCCAACCGGGTTGGTTTGGTTCGATAAGCCGTGTTGGTCCCT
Organism: Isosphaeraceae bacterium; assembly: GCA_039936275.1. GTDB lineage: Bacteria > Planctomycetota > Planctomycetia > Isosphaerales > Isosphaeraceae > JBDTIR01. The sequence goes on from JBDTIR010000402.1 coordinate 1,902, forward strand.
CGTTGTTGACCATCGCCCGGCGCGCACAGAGAGAACGGGCCGCCGGGCCCCCTTTGGAACTGATCCCGCCGAAGCCGGGCCGCCCCGTCCGTTGAACGCCTCAAGAGGGTCCTCCGACCGATGAGCATCGCCCCCACCCAGGCCCCATCGGCACCCGCCGGACAGGCCGCCGAGCACCTCCAGGTCAAGCTTCGCTCCGACCTGGTCGTTCAGCCCCAGTTCTACGAGGGGATGACCCACTACGTCATCAAAGACCCTATCGCCCTGAAGTATTTTCGCTTCAAGGTTGAGGAATACTTCTTACTTGAGCAGTTTGACGGCACGAACACCTTGCAAGACGTCAAACGCACGTTCGAGAAGAAATACCGCCCCCAGACCATCTCGGTCGAAGACCTGATCCGCTTCGCCTCACAACTGCACGAAGCAGGGATCGCCCAGATCGACACCCCCGAACAAGGCAAGGTGCTGATCACCCGCAGACGCAAGAACCGCTGGAAACGCGTCTGGCAGTTCATGGCGAATATTCTTTATATTAAGATCCCGATTATTGACCCTGAAAAACTGCTCACGCGGATGTACCCCTACTTCCGCTGGCTCTACACCAAGTGGTTCATCACCTTCAGCGTCGGCACGATGCTGGCCGCCTTGACCTTGGTCGTCAGCCACTGGACCGAGTTCCAGGCGAAATTGCCCGAGTTCCAGAGCTTTTTCAACTGGCGGACCATTGTCTATTTCTGGTGTAGTCTGGCCGTCGTCAAGGTGATCCACGAGTTCGGCCACGGCCTGACTGCGAAGCACTTCGGCGGCGAGGTCCACGAGATGGGGATGCTCTTCCTCGTCCTCACTCCCGCGCTCTACTGCGACGTCACCGATAGCTGGCTCTTGCCCAGCAAGTGGAAACGGATCTGGATCTCGGCCGCCGGCATTTATGTCGAATGCTTCCTCGCCAGTATCGCCACCTTCGTCTGGTGGAATACCACCGAAGGATTGCTCAACAGCTTAATGCTGGCGACGATGTTCATTTGTTCGGTCAATACGATCCTCTTCAACGCCAACCCCTTGCTCCGCTATGACGGCTACTACGTGATGGCCGACTGGTTGGAGATTCCCAACCTGCGGATGAAGAGCACGCAGTTTTTCGCCTACCTGTTCCAGGAGAAAGTCTTGGGGCTGGAAATCCCGGTGCAGAGCTACATGCCCAAAACGCGCCGGGGTCTGTTTGTTACGTATGCGATTACGAGTTATCTCTACCGTTGGGTGGTCACGTTTAGCATCCTGTTCTTCCTGACCCAGTTTCTCAAGCCGTACAAGCTCCAGACGATCAGCTACATGCTGGCGATGGGGTCGTTGGTGCCGCTCGCCGGCATGCCGTTCTACCAGATGTTCAAATTTGTCCGCCAGCCCGGAAGGATGCGCAAAGTGAAGAAGGCACGCGCGGCCGCGTTCTTCGCGGTGACCGGTGCGGCGATCGCGGGGATCTTGCTGATTCCCACCCCGTTGCGGGTCACGGGAACCCTGGTCCTGACCGCCGCCCAGCCGGCGCAGATTTATGCCGAAATCCCCGGCCGCCTGGTCGAACTGAAGGTTCGCGACGGCGACCCGGTGCATGAAGGCCAGATTATCGCCACCCTGTCAAACCTTGATCTTCAGCGCGAGCGCGAGAAGATGCAAGGAGACCTGGAAGTCAACATCCGCAAGGCCATGGCCTACAGCAAGTCGTTCCGGAGCCGTGAAGACCGCGCCCTGGCGATGGAACTCGAAGAGCACGCCCAGATGCTCGAACCCGCCCTGGCCAAGATCACCGAACAGATTGGTAAGTTGACCCTGATCGCCCCGCGCGACGGCAGCGCCCTGGGCGTTCCGCACCCCGAGACGACCGGCCAGTGGGTCAAGCCCGGCAAGGCATTCTGCGAAGTTGGCGACGTTCGCAAGCTCGAAGCCCACCTGATCCTCGATCAGACAGACATTGATCTGGTGCGGGTCGATCGCCGCTGCTGGCTGAAGATTTACGGCAACTCCGAGCAAACGATCAAGGGGCGCGTCTCCGAGGTTGCCAAGCGGAACCGCGATGAGATTCCTCCCGAGCTTTCAAACCTGGCCGGCGGCGAGATCGCCACCAAGCCCGACCCCCACACCCAGCAGGCCAAACCCTTGAGCGCCGTCTATGATGTCATCATCCCCGTGGACAACCCCGAGTTGACCCTTCAACCCGGCCTACGCGGGTTCGCCAAGATCGACGGTGGCTACAGCTCGCTCGGCTGGTGGGTCTGGCGGCTCCTGACCAAGACCTTCCACTTCACGCTCTGATCGCTGGTTTGATCCAATGCGGTTCCTTTCAAATGGTCGGCGACTTGATCCAGGATCAAGTTGCCGGCCATTGTCGTTGGATACGGATTCAGTTGTGGGCGGTGGGTGGTGGGCATTGAAGACCGTGCGATTCCGGCATTTCGCTACGTTCAACACCCTCTTGACTGCCGGAGTGATCGCCGTCCGTTGTGTGAGTGACCGTTGATCGCATTGAACATGGTGCGAGGTCAGGACTCTCGCATTAAATAGGTTTAGTAATGATCTCAAGAGGCGGGCGGGGGCATCAGCCCCTGTCCGACGACGGCTACGGACAGGGGGCTGACGCCCCCTGCTCGTCGGGAACGTGCGGATTGAGCTCATTTCTTAACGACAACGGCCCGCCCTCGCCGAGTGGGGCGAGAGCGGGCTGAGGGTTGTCGAGGCGGCTTTTGCGACGAGTCGCGGAACTTATTTGCCAAACCAGCCCTTGACCGTGTTGCCGATCTGGTCCAAGAGGTTCTTCTTCTGGTTGGACTGGTTCTGGATCAAGGCGCGTCTGGCGACGGTCCGGTTTGCATCAGACGTGGTAGTATCCGTGGCGACGGCTGTCGGAGTGTTGGCCGAGGTGCTGGTGGGAGCCAGTTTGCCCGCGGGGACCGCCGCGAGGTTACGGGCGCCACTGGCGTTCTGAGGGGCGGCGACTTGACTGGGAGTCTTGAGCTGGGTGTCTCCGGCCGATGCGGCCGGAGTCGCCGACGAGGCCTTGATTCCTTGAGCCAGGAGGCCGAGCAGGCCGTTCGCCCCGGGGGTCGCGCCCGCGGGATTGAACGTGCTGCTGGTTGGAGCCTGGTCTGTTGTATTTGTCTGCGTCGTCGTTGTATTTGTCTGCGTCGTCGCTGGGGTTTGGATCGTGGGGGCCTCGACCGCAGGAGTGACGACCTTCGGTGGATCGACCGGCTTTGCCGTGTGCTTCTTCTCGACCTTCGTTGAAGACTTGTCGAAGAGCGTGTAGGCCGGGTTTTGAAGTCGCGCCGGAATACCTCGATTGACGCCGAACCGTGCCGGGGAGATGTTTCGGAATCGCCTCAGTTGATAGGGCGGCACGAAGGCATAGGTTGGCTTGAGGTGCTGCAAATCAGAGTAGTTGCGGAAGGGCTTGGGGTCAAGCAGGTAGCCGTTGACCGAGGCCCGCTGCCGATCAACCACCGAGAAGGCGTCAGGCGCCGGCAAGAGGGTATGAGCCAGGACGCGAAGCTGGTCGAGCGTAACCCCGCCGTTAAGTTGGCCGTCGGCGGCATAATCCAGCAGGTTAAACCGGCGCTGAAGAGCGTCGGGCTGGTCGGGCGTTTCGCCTAGGGCGGTCTGCCCGGAGCCGGTGATGATCGTCGTCTGCGCGAAGGCCAGGTCGGGCGAGACGCCGTTGACGCTGACGTTGCCGGTGCGGCCGGTGCCGCCGAGCATGCGGGCCATCGCCCCGGCTTCGGCCAGGCCGACGTGGGCGGCCGTGTCGGTGAAGTTCTGGACTTCCTGGGCCGTGACCATGCCGTCGTTGTTGGCGTCGAGCAGGCCAAGCTGGTTTTTGCCGATCAGGTAGTTGAGCGCCTCGGTCGCTTCGATCGCTCCGACGGCGTTGCCCACGTCAACTCGCGAGATCTCACGGGCGTGGACGCCGCCGAAGAGGGTCGGCGGTGCCGAGAGCACGCCGGTATCGTCGATGATGTCCGAGTCTTGCGCAGGGACGGCGGTCCACTGCAAGATCGAGTTGATCCCGTCCGGGTTGGCATAGGGCGACAGGTCGTAGACCTGATGAGGGCCGAAGTTAAGCTGATTCACACCAACCGGGGTGGTCAGGTAGCCATCGACGGTCACGCCGGTCTTGGACAGGTTCGACCAGTAATCCAGGGCCGACGCCACCAGGGCGTAGGCACCCGTCACCACGCCCGAGGAGAGTGAGGTGCCGGCCTCGGTGAAGACCATATGCCCGCCGGTGCTCGTCGCCGGTGTGGTCCCCGTCGTAATGGCACCTGTCCGGCCGAAGGTCGGCAGGTCCATCTCGGGAGCGGTGAAGTCGGTCGTCGTGCTTCGGTTGGACGAGAACAGGATCTTGTCGCTGAAGATGACGATGTCGCCCGCGGCCAAGGTCGCGGCGTTGCCGCCGACCACGGCGTTGGTCAGTCCGGTCAGCAACAACGGGCCAGGGGGCCGGCCGAGCGGTCCAGGGCTGGGGTCGGTCGGCGGGGTCAGCGCCGTCGCCGTGAACGGGAACGGATAGGAGCCGGTGACCGAGATCGCCTCGTTCAAGATGGCCGGCAAGGCCATGCCGTTGAAGTCGCCCGCAGTGGCCCCGTTGGGATTGGTTCCACCAACAGGCGTGCCCAACTGACCAGCCGCCGCGATCGGCTGAATGCCCAGTTTACGCAACTTCACCATCTGGTTGGCGAAGCTGGCCACGATCTGGGGATACTTGCGGAAAGCGGTCCCCTCGGTGTCGAAGGTCTGCTGGGTGCCGAAGCCGAAGGCCGCGGTGACGATCCGGTCGGCCGTGTCGTAGCGGATCGGGTCGACCGTGAACGGCGTCTTGATCAGGTAATCCATGCCGTTGTAGACCAGGTCGTTGGTCGTGCCGCCGCCGGTTGCGGTGGCCGCCTGGGTGCCGAAGATGTTCACTGGCACCAAGGTTGCCTGAGGCACGAACTGAGCCACCACGCCGGCCACCAGGGTGCCGTGGCCGTTGTCGGTGTTGACTCCGGTGGCTGTTCCTCCGCCTGTTCCGCCGCTGAACGGAGCCAGGTCGTCGTTGCCGAAGCCGCTGTTGAGGATGTTCTTTCCAGGCGCGACCCGTCCTCGGAAGCTCGGCACCCTGGCGTCGATGCCCGTGTCAACGATCGCCACGGCACTGTCTTGCCCTTCGTAGGGCACGCCCAGGGTGCGCAGGTCGTTAAGGCCGATCAACGAGCCCGAGGTTGAGTTGGCCAGGCTGGTGACGGTCTTGAACTGCCAGATGCCGTCGTCGTCGGCCGCGTACAGGGTTGTGCCGTCGGCCGAGAAGGTGATGCTCAGGCTGGAGTTGGCGAAGCTGTCGCTGTCGTAGCTGCCGTTGGTGTGGAACCCTTCGGCGAAGGTGCTCACCGTGCCGTTGGGCGTGATCCGGATGATCCGGCCGCCGAGGTTGCCGCCAGGAAGGGTATACTTGCCCCCTTGCGGTGTATCTTGGAGCCCGCCAACACCCGGACCCTGGACCGGGAGGACGAGGCTTCCCGCCGGGGTGACGCTCGCCGGCAAGGGGACCGTCGCCGCCAGGCCGGACGCCAGGTCGGCCACGAACATGTTGCCGGCGTAGATCGGCGCGGCCCCCGCTGTCGGCGGCGCGCCGCTGGCCCCCTGGGTCACCGTCGTGCCGTAGGAGAAGTAGCCGTACTGGTCGAACGCCGCGTCCTGGAACCTGCGGTACGGGGTCGTGATCGCGGAGAACTGGTCCACGCCCGAGGGCGCAGCCCCGCTTGCCTGGGTCCCGGCCAAAGTGACGTCGGCTGTCGGCAAAGGGCCGATCGGAAAGTTGAAGTTGGACGAGCCGCCGGCAATCCCGAAGATGGTCGTCGTGAGGTTCGACCCTGGAGCACGGATCAGCAGTTCACCGCCGAGCCCCTGCACGCCGCTGACGCCAGGAGCACCCGGCAGGCCGCCGGCCGCAGGGATGCCAAAGTTGCTGAACGTCGAGTAGACCGGCGACGCATAATCGTGGTTCGATGAGACTAAAGCCGTCTGCGGTCCCACGGTCAAGGCTGTCTCGGTGGCGCCGGGGGGCAAGACCAATCCACCCGCATCTTGACCGGGCCGGAAGGCGTTGGCGTTGAAGAACAGGACCGGGAAGTTGCCATAGGGCGACGTGAGCCCGCCGTTACCCGGCGTGGTCGTTCCCAGATCGAGCCCCGTGCCGACCATGAGCCCGCGCAGGTACGTTTGCTGCTCAGGGGGCGGCACCAAGACCGCCGTCGGAGCCCGATTAAAGACTCCCGTGCCGGTGTTGGTGAACTTGGTATAGGCCCCGAGGAACGATCCGTCGGACCCGATCCGGAAGACCACGTTCTTGTTCGGGTCAGTCGCATCGACTGACGAGACGAACATCGACGACCGCCCGTCGAAATACCCTTCCGGGTCGAAGGCGATGTCATACCAGTTCAGCAAGCCGGTCGATGGCAAGAGGCCGTTCGAAGCATTGCCGCCGGGCTCGATCTGGTTGATGACCGAATTCAGGTCAAAGAAGACGCTCGCCTTGCCCGTCGCCGGATCGACCCGGTAGATGAGCCCCGGGCGCGAGACTACTCCAGGCAAACCGGCGTTATCGCCGGCCCCTCGGGTCACGGCGTACACCCCTTTGCCGAAGTCGCCGCCAGGCCCTGCCTCGATCCGTACAATGTTGCCGCCGAACTGCGAGATCGGCGCGAACTGCGCAACCGAGGTATACGCTGCGGCGCTGGTTGTCAACGGCGAGCCGATGTTGATGTTGAACGTGCCGAGGTTTTGCGTGTTCGGCTGATTAGCGAGCGGCGTGAACGTCGCGGTTCGGGCCGTGATGGGAAGATAGGGTGCCAGGAGCTTGCGCTCCTCCAGTTCCTGGATCGGCTCGAGACGGATCGAGCGCCGGCGCCGCTGCGCCTCCTGGCGCGGTCGCGGTGGGGTGGGTTCAGACATGCCGTTGATCTCCTCCTGAGCGGAACTCGTCCGTCCTTGAACCGAGGCCGGCCGCCCGGCAAGCTACGGTATCGGCGCACTCCACGCCGTCCGTTGAGCCAAATTCCCAAGACGGCGCGCCGAAGTCCTCGGCGCGGTCGGGAAACGCGGACCGCTCGTCAACACTCTTGGAAGATCGGCCCGTTCCAGGCCGGAAGATCAGCCAAACCCCCGGAAGACCATTCGAGCCAGCGATTTTTGGAGGGAAACGCACGGCCAGGAGAGAACGGCCGTCGTGAATCAAAAGCGGGCGTGATTGGATTCGCGGAAGTGATTCACCACCAACGCGTCAAAAGCACGAGAGGACGACACGGCGATCCCCAGATGGGCCCTTCGTGTCGTCCTTCATAGTTGTTGCGCCGCATTGGCGAACGGGTGAGGTCGGCCGGATCGCGTTCTTGCTTACTCGACGACCCCTTGCGGGCCGACCGTACCGCCAGGAGCAGGGCCGCCTGGTTTAGCCTGGAACTGTTGCGCGCTGCCGGCTCGTCGGCGGACGTCCAACTCGATAGCACCGAAGGTCCCTTCGTGCCGCTGGATCGTCATGCCCAGGGCCGTCAAGAGCCGCTTCGAGGTGTAGAAGTTCATCACGATCCGCTGGATCGCCTTGACTTCCTGCCGCCCTTGCGCAAAGGGTTGCGGGTTCAAACCGAAGTCAAGGATGACCTCTTCCGGCGTGGCCGTGACCCGACAGAAGTTGGAATACGACGGTAACGTTCCCGAATCATCCACGACGACCTCGGTCGTCTGCTGGGCCTGCGGATTCGGATTCTGAGGAGGCGCGGATCCTTCACCTTCGCTCATCGACATTCTCCAATAGGTTCGGGAACAAAACATGCCATCCGGGCCTGTGCATCCGGCCAATCGGCGCGCGGGATGCTCTCCGGACGCCCCGCGGACGTTGCCAGTCTGCCCGAATCCAGGGCAGGGATCAAGCGCTCTTTCGATCTGCTCAGAAAATATGACAACCGTCAAAGGCGTGACTCAAGTCAAGGCGGGTATTTTCAAGAGTTTGGGTGCCGCCATCAACGCTCCGGATCATCGTAAGGATGGCGCTTCGGCTCACATCATCATGATGAGGCGGCCTCGGGTCCGGGGACCAGGCCGAGGAGTTGCTCAACGGCCAGGCCGATGTCCGGAGCGCGCATCAAGGTCTCGCCGACCAGGATGGCGGAAACTCCGGCCGCTTCCAGACGCTCGACGTCGCGGCGGTCGCGGATGCCGCTCTCGCTGACCAGGACGACGTCCCGGGGAATCTGGTCGCGGAGCCGCAAGGTTTGGTTCAGGTCGGTGACGAATCGGTGCAGGTCGCGGTTGTTGATTCCAATCAGATCCGCACCCGAGGCCAGGACGCGGGGCAGGTTCGCCGCGTCGTGGAACTCGACAAGGGCCGCCATTCCCAGGCTCCGGGCACGGGCCAGGAGGGCGGTTAGCTGGGCATCGTCGAGGATCTCGGCGATCAGGAGCACGGCGTCGGCCCCGGCCATCCTGGCCTCGACAACCTGGTATTCATCAATAAGGAAGTCCTTGCGCAACAAGGGGATCGCCACTGAGGCGCGGATGCGAGCCAGGTAAGACAGGTGCCCCTGGAAGTAGGGAACGTCGGTCAGGACGCTGAGGCAGGCCGCGCCGTGATCTTGGTAGGCGCGGGCGATGGCGATCGGTTCGAAGTCTGGCCGGATGATCCCAGCTGACGGGCTGGCCTTCTTGACCTCGGCGATGAGCTGAATCGGTCCCGGACCGGCCAACGCCGCGCGGAAGTCTCGCACAGGAGGGGCCTCGGCCGCCTGGACCTCAAGTTCCTCCAGGGGCATCCGCCGCCTGGCCGCGGCGACCTCCCGACGCTTCGATTGGACGATCTCGTCAAGAATTGTTGACATTGAGAATAGCTCGAACTGGTAAGCGGGTGGACGTCTTTCGGTCTGAGAGCCAATCCGAGAAGGTCTGTTTGACAGGTGGTGGGTGGGCCTCGAAGACTATGAATCAGAGGCGCGAAGAATTGAACCACGGATGGACACAGAGGAACTGAGATTATTTGAATGACGATCCATGTTAATCCGTGTTGATCTGTAGTGGAATTCTTGATTTCCCTGAATTCAAAGGGAGTTGGTGGGCCACGCAGGCTCAGGCGATCTCGACGGCCTGGCGGGTCTTGACGCTCTGGACTTCGGCCAGGCAGATGGCCAGGGCCTGGCGGGCGAGCGTCCCGGAGAGCCTGGCGGGTTCGGCCTCGGAGGCCACGGCCTCGACGGCCACGGTCAGTTCCCTCGTGAACGCCTCGATCGGGTCGCCGGAGCCGAGTTCCGGCCGCTCGACCGAACCGTCAGGCAGGATCACCGCGAGCGGGTTCGCTTGCCCTTCGCCGGCCAGGCTGGCGAAGGCGAATGAGAGCGTCGCCCGTTCCAGGTAGAGATCAAAGCTGTGGGCGAACGGCCGCCCTGACTGGCTGATGGCCCCGGAGACCGCCGAGACGGCCAGGTTGGGCGTCTCATAGAGGTATTCGGTCGAGAGGTGGACGACGGCCTCGCCCTCGACGACGCCTCGTGAATGCACGGCCTTCGGCACCCCACAAAGCAGGCCAAGGTAATGGGTGTCGTGGATGTGCAGGTCAATCGCGGGGCCGCCGCTGCGGTCGGCGTCGGCGATTCCGCTGGACCAGTCTGGCTTCGAGATCACCCGGGTCAGGTGGGCGGCTTGAAGCCTACCGTACCGGCCCGACTGCACTGCGTCGAGGGCGTAGGCGAACTCGGTAAAGAACGGCAAGACGTGCGCCACCATCAAGAGCTTGCCGCTGGCCCTGGCCGCGGCGAGCATCGCGTCGGCGTCAGCGAGGTTCAGGGCGATCGGCTTCTCCACCAAGACATGCTTGCCGGCTTCGAGCGCCTGGACGGCCATCTTCGTGTGACCGTCGTTAGGCACGCAGAGGTCCACGAGGTCCACGTTCGGGTCGGCGAGCAAGGCGTCAAACTCAGCGTGGCTAGCCACCGCCGAGAGGTCCATCCGGGTCCCTTTGGGGCCGAAGTTGCCGTGAATCCCCGTCCAGTCCCCCGCGCGTTTTTTAGGATCGCGGCTACAGACGGCCGTCACCCGCCCGCCGGTCAAGCCCGCCGCGGCCAGATAATGGATCATCCCCAT
>JBDTIR010000403.1:0-3685 GCA_039936275.1 Isosphaeraceae bacterium
GCAAATCCCCGCTCCTGACATTCCGTGCCGGACGGCGTTGCGCCTCGCGGCCTTTTTGCCCGCCTCGGTCACCGGCCCTGTGGACCGTCTGGCGTTGGCTTTGTTGGCTCGCATCCGCGCGGGGCTGGCGGTACGCTTGGGCTGGTCGTAGTACGTCATCGGGACGACTCCCCTTTTGGTTTGGTGATGGCTCTGATGCGCCGCGAGGACCGTTTGTGGTCCGGTACACATCAATCACCATCGCCAAAGGGGGGCGTGATTATTGGAAAACCGCCCTTAACCGGATTTTGAGCATCCGTGGGGCGGCGTTGCCTTGATCCAGGCTCATCACCTTGAACACACATCGTTCAACCACGATGAAGAGTCTGGGACAACGCGAGCGCAATGCGCGTGCCCCGGTGGACGAGATGTTCCCGGGGCACGCTCGAAGACTCGCGTTGCCCCGGCCACCCGCCCGAAGGTCAGGTTCGTTCCTGCCAGCCGCGAGGATTGCGCCGGGTATGGTAGACCGCGATCACCGTGATTTGATCGTCGTCCACACGATAAATCACCGCATACGGGAACCGGCGAACCAGGGCAAGCCGTAGGTTCCGAGACACCTTGGCATCCAGTTCAGGCGTCTGCCGGAGTTGATGGAAGACCTCGCGCACGCGGTCGAGCCGTTCATCACGAAGGCCTGACAGTTGCGCGTCATACCCGCCTTCGCTCGGTGAGTTAAGTTAATCGGCGTCCGGGTTCGCGACCGGGCTCCGGATGAAGCCCGAGTCGGCGGGGGCCTTGTAGTCGATCGTGGCCAGGTCGGGCGTCTCGATCCGTTTTGAGCCGAGATGACGGCTTTCCAGGGCTGCGTCGAGGATGCCGCCGGTCAGTTGGGTCCGCTCGACGGGGTAGGAGGGCGTCCCGGTTCGGAAGAAGTCTTCGAGCCGCAAGACCAGAGGAGTGAAGAAGTTCGCCCCGGGGGGCGCGGGTAGGTAGAAGAGGGTGGATGCGGTCTCGCCGCCGCCGAGCTTGCCGGCGAAGGTCGTGTCGTCAACGTGGCCGTTGAGGATCAAGGCGGTGGCCCGCAAGCCGTCGGCATACTCGACGATGAACGCCAAAGGGGTCCGCAAGAACGTCGGCCGACCCGGGGGCGGCTTGAAGTCCCGGGTGTTTTGCCGGACGTCGCCGGGGTTCAAGGTGTGGCTGCGGCTCAAGGCGCGGTCGAGCAAAGCCCGGGACCAGAGCCCGTCGTCTCCGGCCTTCCAGACGGCGTCGCCTTCCAGACAGGTCACGGCCGCCACGCCTTGGGGCTTCCCACGCAGGTCGCGTCGTTCGACCATGCATTGGAGCGATTCCAGGGCGTGAAACCCGAAGATCTCGATCTCGCCGCGCGAGGCCACGACCGCATCGTTGATCGGGCCGCCGAGCGGGAGTTCGACGCTCGGCAATCGCCAGGTCACGGGCAGGCTTGACCCGGCCATCAAGGGGACCTTCAGCGCCTTTGCCTCTTCGACCATGTTCCTGGCCTCGGCCCGATCGTAAGAGAGGTGCTTGTCGATGAAGACCGGGACGCTCTTACCAGACGTCCGAAAAACGTCCAGGACGTCCAGAAAGAACCGGGATCGCGGATAGAGCTTCTGGAGCTTGTCATTGAGCGGATAGTCCCCGTGTTCCGCGATCAGCAAGACGCCGTCCACCGCGAGCGCGCCGGTCCCCAGGGTCAAGGCGTCCTGGATCGAGGGTGCGAGCCGCACGCCGTGGCGGCCGGCCTTGGCGCGGCCGAGGTCGCCGGTCGGCGTCTGCTCGATGAACAGGCTGGCGACTTCGAACGGAGGGCGATGAAACCCACGCCCGTCGTGGACCTGGAACCCGTCAAGGAACCGGCCAACGATGTGATACGCATGAGACAAATAGTGATACGTCGTGGTAATCGCGGCCAGTTTCGGCCGAGGTCCAGGCTCGGCCGGAGGCCCGCCCGGGGCGTACGGGAACCGCCCGGGTTCGTCGGCCAGGGTCCACCCGGCCAGGCTCACCGAAGCCCCCGCCGCCCCGAGAAACGCGCGTCGAGTCGGCCGACGTCCCATCGAAAATCTCCTTTTTATTTCAAGATCACAGCCCAAGATCCGCGACGCTCGACGACTCGTCCCACGACGGCCGCGGCCATTGCTTCGCGCTGGCGAAGTTCTTCGATCAGGCGGGCGACGTAGTCGGGATCAACGGCGATCAGGAGGCCGCCGGAGGTCTGGGCGTCGAAGGCGAGTTCGACGCCGATCGGATCGGCCTTGGGCTCGATCTGAAGACGGCCTTCGAGGAAGGCGCGGTTGGTCTTGCTGGCCCGTGTGTGGTATCGAGGAACAATCAGGGGGTCGATTCCGTTGATCCGAGGCAAGCCCTTGGCGTCGAGCTCGACGGTCAAATTCGCGCCTTCGGCCATCTCGGCGGCGTGCCCGGCCAGGCCGAAGCCGGTGACGTCGGTCGCTGCGTGGGCTCCGCCGGAGGCCCGCAAGGCGTCCCGGCCGACAGCGTTGAGCTGGATCATGCCGAGGACAGCCAGATCGAGCAGGTCGGCCGGGCACTCCTCCTTCTTCGAGGCCGTGGTGATGAAGCCGGTCCCGAGCGGTTTGGTCAAGACCAGGACGTCGCCGACCCTGGCTTTGTCGTTGGTCAAGACCTCGTCCGGGTGGACCAGGCCGGTGACGCTGAGGCCGAACTTGATCTCGGCGTCGCGGACCGAGTGGCCGCCCACCGTGACCGCTCCGGCCAGGGCCACCCGTTCGGCCGCCCCGTTGAGGATCTCCGCCAAAATCGACAGGGGCAACTCATCGTCGGGGAAGCCGACGATGTTCATCACCGTCAAGGGGCGGCCGTTCATGGCGTAGACGTCGGACAGGGAATTCGCCGCCGCGATCTGGCCGAACCGGAACGGGTCGTCGACCAGAGGGGGGAAAAAGTCGAGCGTTTGCACGAGCGCAAGCTCGGCGCTCAACCGGTAGACCCCCGCGTCGTCGGCGGTCTCCGTCGCAACCAACAGGTTCGGATCCAAGCTGCGAGGCGGCAAAGCGCGCAGAACCTGCGCGATCCCCAGTGGGGAGAGTTTGCCCGCTCACCCGGCGCAGTTGGCGTAATCGGTCAATCGCTTCTTACGTCCGAACATGATTCCCTTTAATGAATAATGGACAATAAAAGGCCCCATACCAAGAGAGACCAAGGGGCTGACGGGCTACTTCCGGATCGCCGGGGCAGGTTCTCGGGGCGAAGGCAAGGGCGGCCCCAGTTCCACAACGGGACGAGGGACGGGCTCAGGCTCGGGGGGGTGGACCGGCTCGGGCTCGGGCCGGGGCGTTGGTTTCAAGGTGGGCGTTTGCCAGTCTCGGCTCATCAGCTCGGCCCAGCGGTTCAAGGTTGGGACGTGCTGGCAGACGAGTTTCAGGCTGACGGTGATCGGCATCGCCAAAATCAGGCCGACCAGGCCCCAGAGGAACCCCCAGAACAGGCAGGCGATCAGGACCGTCGTGCCGTTGAGGTCGAGCGAGCGGCCCATGATGTAGGGTGTGACCACGTAGCCTTCGACCGTGACCACAGCCAGGTAGACCGCCGCCACGATCAGGGCGTCGCCCAGGTTTTCCGACTGGCTGAGCGTCACCAGAACCGGCAAGGCCCCGCCGATGACCTGACCGACGTAGGGGATGAAGTTGGTCAGGGCCGC
>JBDTIR010000404.1:0-4254 GCA_039936275.1 Isosphaeraceae bacterium
GTCAAATGGGTCGAGGCCGACCCGCCTATCACCCACATTCCCGGGTTTCGTTGGCTTTGACGATTCCCAATCCCTTTTTAATGAGGTCTTGATACGCTGATGGCCACCATCGCGCCCGTCCGTCGCACGAGGGAAACCCTGGAGCGACTGCTTGCCGAGCGGATCTTGATTCTCGACGGCGCGATGGGCACCATGATCCAGCTCCACGCCCTGACCGAGGAGGACTTTCGCGGCGACCGGTTCCGCGATCATCCCAAATCGCTCAGGGGGTGCAACGACCTGCTCGTCTTGACCCGCCCTGAGTTGATCGCCGAGATCCACCGCGGCTATCTCGACGCCGGCGCCGACATCATCGAGACGAACACCTTCGTCGCCAACCGCCTGACGATGGCCAACTACGGTCTTGAAGGCCATTGCGTCGAGCTCAACCAGGCCGCCGCCGAACTCGCCCGACGGGTTGCCGATGAAGTGACCAGCCAGACCCCTGAGCGCCCCAGGTTCGTCGCCGGCAGCATCGGCCCGACCGACAAGACCGCGTCAATCTCGCCCAAGGTCAGCGATCCCGGGTTCCGAGGCGTCACCTTTGACGACCTCGTCGGCGCGTATACCGAACAGATTGAAGGGCTCGTCGCCGGCGGCGTGGACCTCCTGCTCGCCGAGACCAGCTTTGACACCTTGAACATGAAAGCGTGTCTGTTCGCCATTGATCAGTTCTTCGACCGTACCGGGCAGTCATTGCCGGTGATGGTCTCCGGCACGATCACCGACAAGAGCGGACGCACGCTCTCCGGCCAGACGATTGAGGCGTTCTGGCACTCCGTCAGCCACTTCCCGATGCTCAGCATCGGCATCAACTGCGCCCTGGGCGCGGCCGACATGAGGCCGTACCTGGAAGCCCTGGCCAACATCGCGACCTGCCGGATCAGTTGCCACCCCAACGCCGGCCTCCCTGACGGCTTCGGCGGCTTCGACGATACACCCGACCACATGGCCTCGGTCATCGCCGACTTCGCCGCGCAAGGTTGGCTGAACATCGTCGGCGGCTGCTGTGGCACCACGCCGGAGTTTATCGAGCAGATCGCGAAGGCCGTCCAAGGGGTCCCCCCTCGCCAACGTCCGGAACCGACGCACCTGACCAGCCTCAGCGGCATGGAGCCGCTCACGATCCGCCCCGACACGAATTTCCTCATGATTGGCGAGCGGACCAACATCACCGGCTCCAAGAAGTTCGCCCGCCTGATTCGCTCCAATGATTACGACGCCGCCCTGGCCGTCGCTCGCGATCAGGTCGAGGGCGGGGCCAACGTGCTCGACGTCAACATGGACGAAGGTTTGATCGACGGCCCCAAGGCGATGACCAGGTTCCTCAACCTGATCGCCGCCGAGCCCGACATCGCCAAGATCCCGATCATGATCGACTCCTCAAAGTGGGAGGTGATCGAAGCCGGGCTCAAGTGCGTTCAAGGCAAAGGGATCGTCAACTCGATCAGCCTCAAGGAAGGGGAAGAGAAGTTCCTCGAACAGGCCAAGCTGGTCCGCCGCTACGGCTCGGCCGTCGTCGTCATGGCCTTTGATGAAGAAGGACAGGCGGTCGATCGCGACCGCAAGGTGGAAATCTGCGCCAGGGCCTACAAGCTGCTCACCGACGAGGTCGGCTTTCCGCCCGAAGATATTATCTTTGATACGAACATCCTCACCGTCGGCACCGGGATTGAAGAATATAACAACTACGCCGTCGAGTTCATTGAAGCCGTACGCCTCTTGAAGCGGCTCTACCCTGAATGCAAGACCTCCGGCGGGGTCAGCAACGTCTCGTTCTCGTTCCGAGGCAACAACACCATTCGTGAGGCGATGAACGCCGCGTTCCTCTACCACGCCATTCAGGCAGGGCTCGACATGGGGATCGTCAACCCCAGCCAGCTCGAAGTCTATGAGAACATTCCCAAGGATCTGCTCGAACGGGTCGAGGACGTCCTGCTCAACCGCCGTCCAGACGCCACCGACCGCCTGACCGAGTTCGCCGAGACGGTCAAATCCAAGGGGAAAAAGGCCAGCACCGTTGATCTCTCCTGGCGGAACGGGACCGTCGAGGACCGGCTCAAGCACGCGATCGTCACCGGAACGGTCGATTACATTGACCCGGACGTGGAAGAGGCCCGCCAGCAATACGACCGCCCCTTGTCGATCATCGAAGGCCCGCTCATGGCCGGCATGGACGTCGTCGGCGACCTCTTCGGCTCCGGCAAGATGTTCCTGCCCCAGGTGGTCAAAAGCGCCAGGGTCATGAAAAAGGCCGTCGCTTACCTCCTGCCGTTCATGGAGGCCGAGAAGGCCAAAGGCGGCGTCGTCGAGCGCAAGGCGCGCGGCAAGATCGTCATGGCCACGGTCAAGGGGGACGTCCACGACATCGGCAAGAACATCGTCGGCGTCGTGCTCGGCTGCAATTATTACGAGGTGATTGACCTCGGCGTCATGGTCCCATGCGACACCATCTTGAACGCCGCGATCGAACACGGCGCCGACGCCGTCGGCCTGTCCGGCCTGATCACGCCCTCACTTGATGAAATGGCCCACGTCGCCAGGGAAATGAAACGCCAAGGGTTCGAAATTCCCCTTTTGATCGGCGGTGCCACCACCAGCGCCAAGCACACGGCGGTCAAGATCGCCCCCGGCTACGACAAGTCGGTGATCCACGTCCGCGACGCCTCAAGATGTATCGGTGTGATGGACCGGCTCTCCCGTCCCGAGTCCTTCGCCGAGTTCGACCTTGAGAACCGCGCGAACCAGGAACAAGATCGGATCGCCTACGGCCGTAAAGTCCAGCGCAAGCTGCTCCCCTACGCTGAAGCCCTGCGCCGTCGGTTCGCTCCGGACTGGTCCGCTTACCAGGCCCCCAAGCCAGCATTCCTCGGCCCCAAAGTGCTCAAAGATTTCCCCCTGGAAACACTGATTGACTATATTGACTGGTCCCCCTTCTTCAGCGCCTGGGAACTGAAAGGGAAATACCCCAAAATTTTCGACGACCCCATCGTCGGCGACCAGGCCAAAACTCTGTACGCCGAGGCCCGCACCCTGCTCGACCAGATCCTCAAGGACGGCTCGCTCAGGGCACACGGCGTCTACGGCTTCTTCCCCGCTAATTCCGAAGGCGACGACATTATCATTTATGAGGATGAGTCGCGCACCAAGGAACGGACCCGCGTCCACGCCCTCCGCCAGCAGTGGGAGCGCAAAGGCCAAGACGTGTTCCATAGCCTGGCCGATTTCATCGCCCCGGTCGGTACAGGCGTGGCCGATTACCTCGGCGCCTTCGCGGTCACGGCGGGCGACGGCTCGCTTGATCTGGCCTTGAAGTTCAAGGCCGACAACGACGACTACAACGCCATCATGGTCGAGGCCCTCGCCGACCGGCTCGCCGAGGCCTTCGCCGAATGCCTCCACCACCAGGCCCGCCGCGACTGGGGTTTCGGCCTGGTTGAAAACCTCTCAAACGACGAACTGATCGCCGAATCCTACCGAGGCATCCGCCCCGCCCCGGGCTACCCCGCTTGCCCCGACCATACCGAAAAAGCCACGATCTGGACCTTGCTTCCCGCCGATGAGACGGGCATCCACCTGACCGAGAGCTATGCCATGACCCCCGGCGCCTCGGTCAGCGGCCATTACTTCGCGCACCCCGGTTCCAAATATTTTGCAGTGGATATGATTACCAAGGACCAGGTGATCGACTTCGCCGCCCGCAAAGGGATGCCCGTGGCCGAGGTCGAGCGTTGGCTGTCGCCGAACCTGGGCTATGAGGTGTGATTGTTTTTGCGATATTATTATAACATGGTGAATCGTGGAATCATTCCGCCGCTTGATCGTCTTTCGTGACGAAGAGATAATTCACGTTAGGCAGCGGAGACACGGATGCTCGGCCTGCTCGAAGGACTGTGGTGGCGGTTCCGCGCGTGCCCTCGCACCCTCGAATCGGCCGCTCGTGACTTCTTGCTCGTCCGCAATCCGGAGCGTGTCCGCGTCGTCCTAGCCGATCCTGCTTCGTGGTATGACTTCTACGTCACCGACTTCAAGGGGCGGATCGCGGTCACCTACGGCCTCGCCCGCAGCTACAACGTCCACACCACGGGAGTCTGGTCCCCCGGCTGGAATCGGTGGCTCCTAACCGACGCCGGCCCCGATCCGGAGCAAGCGGCCGAACGCATCCTTGGTCGTGTCTGCGAGCTGGCGAAGTCTGTAGTACCCGCACCATCGCAG
>JBDTIR010000405.1:0-3373 GCA_039936275.1 Isosphaeraceae bacterium
ACTGATCAAGACCGACCCGTATCTGGTGCCCGATAGCGACATCGTGGCCCTGATGGTGCTTGGTCAGCAGTCGCAAATGCACAACGCCTTGACTCAGGCGGGATACCAGACCAGGCAGGCCCTGCACTACCAGGCCGGGCTCAACAAGGCCCTGGGCGAGCCGGCCGAGTATCGCTCAGAAAGCACCCGGCGGCGGATCACCAACGCCGCCGAGTTGCTGGTCCGCGCCTTGCTCTTTGTCGACGAGGCCCCCTTGACCGATCCGATCGCAGGCACCTCCGGCTTCTCCAGGGACTTCACCGCTCGAGGTCCTCGCGACTCCAAAGGGCGTTCCCTGCGTGATTTCGACCTTAAGACCAGGCTGTTTGCCTACCCGTGCAGCTACCTGATCTATTCCGAGTCGTTCGACACCCTGCCAAAGCCGGTCCTTGACCAGGTCGCCCAACGCCTGCGCACGGTCCTGACCGCCGACGACCCGGGGCCCGAGTTTGCCCACCTCTCAGCCGCCGATCGAACGGCGATCCTCGAGATCCTCCACGAGACCAAGCCGAGCCTGCTCAACGATTGAGAGCAGCCCGTCTCGCGGACGCAGCGACGTCGCGAATTTGTACGTTGATGCTTGACCACTGATCGGTTGAAGGTCGGCTGGGACTCTTGGTCCCGGCCGACCTTTATTTGTCTGCGCGACGCCTTCAAGACGCCTCGCCAATCCCCAACCGGCCCCGTCAAGCCCTCGGATTCGTGAGGCGCATGAAATCGAGGAAAATCATGACCTCGAAAATTGTTGACATAATAAAGTGCTAATTATTTTTCTTGGATTTTTTTTCATAAATTTAATCTAATATAATTTATAAAAATAATATAAAAAAATTAATTTATGAAATATTAGATCGTTTTTACTTTAATTGAACGTCACGTTGATATCTCTATCGATCCGGGTCGAATCACTTTCAAGGACGTCATCCGGCGTGCTATGCTTGGGACCGATCGCGGCGCGAGGCGGCGTCGCGGCCGTTTGTCAAAAGGCCGGGTGGGGCCACAAGCGATGACGACCAAGGTTCACCAATGCTCGTCCTTCGCCAGCGCCCCCTTGGTTCCGTCGGCCCTGGCCGTGATGGTGGGCATTGTCGCGGATCGGTTCGCCGACCCCTGGACCACGGCGACTTGGGCGGCGATCGCGGTCGTCGCGGCGGCCTTGGCGGCAAGCGGGGCGCGTTGGCGAGGGGTGGCGGTTCCGGCCCTGGTGGTCGCGTTCGCGGCCCTTGGGGGCGGTTGGCATCACCACCAATGGTCTGACCTGGCGGCCGACGACCTGGCGAGAGGCGACTGGATCACGCCTCGCCCGGCCTGGGTTCGTGGGGTCCTGGTCGCGGTGCCCGAGTTCCGCGAAAGCGATCAAGCCGGTGACTCCGGACTGACGCGCACCGTGCTGGCCGTGACGGCGATCCGCGACGGCGAAGTCTGGCGCGCCGTCACGGGACGGGTGGATGTGAGCGTCTCGGGCGACCGGGCCAATCTGGCAATGGGCGACCCGGTGATGGCGGCCGGCATGCTCGGTGAGGTGGCCGGGCCGCTCAACCCCGGCGAGACCGACCGCCGCGACTCGTTGAGGGCGAGGGGCGTCCGCCTGAGAATGGCGATCGGCGAGCCGATGAGCCTCTGGCCTGATCCGCAAGGAACCCCCTGGCCCTGGCATCAGAGGCTGGGGACCGCGCGGTCAAGAAGCCAGGAACGCTTGGTGCGCGGGCTCGATCCGGCGGTCGCCCCCCTGGCCGCGGCCCTGCTTCTGGGCCGTCGCGAGGCGGTTGATCCCGACGTCAACGACGCCTTCGCCCGCACCGGGACGACCCACCTTTTGGCCATCTCCGGGCTGCATCTTCAGGTTCTGGCCGGCGCGCTCTGGATGATGTTTCGGACCCTGGGAACGGGTCGCAAGTCGGCCCTTCTGGGCGTGGTGGCTGCGACCGTCGCCTATGCGATCCTGGTCGGCGGCATGCCCTCGGTCGTCCGCTCGGTGGCGATGACCGTCGCCATCTGTCTCGCGGGCATGCGCGACCGTCGCGCCCGAGGCGCTAACCTCATGGCCGCCGCGGCCCTGGCGACCCTGGTGATGAACCCGGCCCACTTGTTCGACGTTGGCTGCCAGCTCTCGTTCCTCTGTGTCGCGGCGGTGTTCTGGGGCGTCCCCCCGGCGGCCCGACGATTGGGCGTCGAAATCCCTTCCGGATCATTTTTCATTGATACCAATAATGTCGACAATCTTCGACCCGTTGACCCGCTCAAGGCGCTGGAGCGTCGTTATGAGTCTGCCTGGAAACGCTTGGGACGCCGGTTCGGAACCTGGCTGGCCTTGTTGCTCGTCACCTCGGCGGTGGTCTGGCTGGTGACGCTTCCGTTGGTGATGCTGAGGTTCCATCTGATCTCGCCGATCGGCGTCTTGCTTAATGTGCCCTTGATCCCGATCACCTCGTTGGCCTTGCTGCTGGCCTGTTTGACCTTGCTGACGGCGGCTTCGGGACCGTTCAGCATGGTAATCTCCATGGCATGCACGGGAACCCTGAAACTCACGGGCTGGATGGTCCGCTGGGGAGGTTCGCGCACCTGGGGTCATCAGTTCGTGGCGGGACCGACATGCACATGGGCGATGATCGCTTATGGATTGCTTGCTCTGGTCGTCGTGACCAAGTCAAGCTGGCGATGCTGGGCCTGGGGAGTTTTGGGGGGTTGGCTGGCCCTGGGGCTGATCTCGTCAATGGTCCCGGCGCGGCCTGCCGGGCTTGAGGCCGAAGTCTTCGCAGTCGGTCACGGCTTGTCCGTGTTGATCCAAGGAAGTGACGGCCGGGCGATTCTTTATGACTGCGGCCGGATGCGCGATCCCCACGTCGGCCGTCGTCTGATCGCCCCGGCGCTCTGGGCGCGGGGGGTCCATCGGCTCGACGCCGTAATCTTGAGCCACGCCGACGCAGACCATTACAATGGCTTGCCCGACCTGCTCGAACGGTTCCCGATCGGCGAGGTGCGGGTGCCGCCCGGGTTCGACCGCGATCCCTCGGCTGCGCGGGCCTTGAGGGCGGCCCGGATTCGCGGCGTTCAGGTCCGGCCGATCGTCGCGGGCGACCGGGTCGACATCGGCCCGGGCGCGACCCTGGCGGTGCTCCACCCGCCCGAAGGTTGGCCGCTTGACGCCCCGGACAACGCCCATAGCGTTGTGCTTGATCTGGCCAGCGAGGGACGCCGCGTGCTCTTGACCGGCGACCTGGAAGGCGTCGGTCAGGCTGCCTTGACCGGCCAGCCGCCTCGACGGCTCGACGCCTTGCTGGCCCCGCATCACGGCGGTCGGACGGCCAACCCCCCCTGGTTCTACCGCTGGGCC
>JBDTIR010000406.1:0-4926 GCA_039936275.1 Isosphaeraceae bacterium
CTGATTCCTCGTGGGCCAAGCGCTGGGAGCGCCGCAGCCACCAGCGCGGCAAGCCGAACCATGTGATCGGCTGGCACGCCGGCGACGAAGGCTCAATCATGCACCCGAAGGATTATCAGAGACTCGAAGGAGACTGGATCCAAGGGCGCGACCCCGCCGAACGCGCCTGATCGTTTCGTCGAGGATCAAAACCGACCGCGCCCGAGACGTCTGTCTCGGGTGCGGCCGTGCCTTTGTTTCTACCAGGGCATCGGAAGCACGTCATCTTCAAATCAACATGCTTTTGCATGCATCGCACGGAGTCAATCAACCGAGGGGCAATCGGTCCAGACCCCATCGACGCAGGCGGCTCGCAAGCGGATCTGGACCGAATCCTCATCCCGAGCGATCTGGAACCGGACAAGGTTCGCAGCCTGACCGACGGCGAGGTTCGGCCCTGGATGACCGAGTAGGTGCGCCGGGTGGGTCGTCACCGTGTCCAAGGCTTGATCCAGGGGCAGGCCCGTCACACTCATCAAGGTGGAGAGGCCGACATCCAGCCCTTGGTTTGATCCGGCGAGGTAGGGCGTGCCGGCGACCACGATCTTGCCCGAAGGGTCCACCGCCCAAGGGCCGTGACGGCCAGGCGGCAAGCCCGCCAGGGGGCTCGCGTCACTGACCAGGATGATCCGCCCGGGAGTCTTCGCCCGGACCAAAACACGGAGGACGTCCGGATCGAGATGGTGGCCGTCGGCGATCAACGAGGCGGCAAGCCGGTCGTCGGCCGCCTGTTGCCAGATCGGGTTAGGATGGCGAGGGAGCTGAGCGGCGATCCCGTTGCCCAGGTGCGTACTGAGCCGAGCCCCGGCGTCGACCGCCGCCCTGAGTGTCGGCCCGTCGGCCGCGGTGTGGCCCAACGCGATCACGACCCCTTCGGCAACCGCCTGGCGGATGAACTCGATCGCCCCTGGACGTTCGGGTGCCAGGGTCATCAGGTGGACCCGACCTCCGGACTCGCCTTGCCAGGTCTGGAACTGATCCCAGTCCGGGTCGCGCACAGCGTCGATCGGGTGGGCGCCCCGGTAGCCGTCCTCGCTGGAAATGTACGGTCCTTCCAGATGGACGCCGACCACGGCCTTGGCGACGTCGGGGAACAGATCACAGGCCGCCGCGATGGTCCGGAGCCCATGACTGGTTGACTCGCGAGAGGCCGTGATCAGGGTCGGGCAGAGCCTCGCCGTACCCATCCCAGCCTGAGCGCGAACAACCTTCACAACCTGATCGACCGTCAAGGTCGGGTCGGAAAAGGAGATCCCCCAGCGGCCGTTAAGCTGAATGTCCCAGAAGGCGGGGGCAATCCAATGATCGTCCTCATGAACCTCGGAAGGACCGTCAACGGCCCCGACCTCGGCAATCAAGGGGCCTTCGGTCGTGACGCGGACCCAGTTCTCAGACTGATAATGGCGTACGATCATGATCAGATCGACTCATGGAACGAGGGAGGAGCGGATCAGCCTTCCGTTGGCATTCCGGCGCGGACCCAATCAACAAATGAACGCATGAGGTCTGTTTCTCTCATGTCATGACACCGCATGACGAAGCCAGAGAGTTTCTTCATCGGTAGGTCCGGGAAGCTCAGACTGTTCGTCGATGGCGCATATCGGCCGTCACGCTGGAGCAGAAGCACCTGAATCTCGTCCTCTTGGAATCGCCAGATTTCCGGGACGCCAAGCGCGGCGAAAATTGCCAGGCGGTCCTGCACGCTGTTCGTGACTTCGACTTCGATCACCAGATCGGGAGGAGAGTCAACACGGAGGTCCAATTGGCTCGTGCCTCGGACCAAGGGCTCGTTGCGGGTCCAGTAGCACTCAGCGGGTTCCAGTTCGCGTTGGGCCAAAGGGCTCTTGAGGGTCGTCGAGCCTGCGCTCAGGAGGTCCAGGTCCAGTTCGAAGGTCAACAGTTCGACGAAGCGGGCAAGGATCGATTTCTCTCTATTGAGCTTATATGAAGACGGCATGATTTCTAATATCCTCTAATCATAAGTTACGCAGACTCGCCGGTCGCCCGGCAAGTTAAAAATAACGATATGCTCATTCAAGCCAGTCTAATGAAGGGTGATCTACTGATCGGCGACCAATCCGCTCTGTCACATGCGAGGTCGCCTTGCTTGAAACCTCCTTCGGATGAAGCGACCTTTGGGATCAAGCCGACCCGATCGCCGCCGCGCCGCCGGGCGGCATCCCGGCGCGGATCCAGGCGATAAACTCGCGGATCAGGTGGTTCTCTCCGATCGACCCGCCGAGAAGGACCCAGTGAGCCAGCTCTTCAAGTGATAAATCGGGGAAATTCTGACTTGTACTCACTTCGGCATAAGTTCCATCGGCCTGAAGCTGGTGAACGTGAATCGATTGCCCATCGAACCGCCAGACTTCAGGAAACCCGAGTTTCGCGTAGATTCCCATCCGATCCAGAGCGCTTCTGGTGACTTCGATCTCGATCGCGAGATCGGGGGGCGGATCGACGTTCAGGTCAAGTTCCGACTTGCCGCGCATCCAGGGTTCGTTGCGGAGCCAGTAGCACTCGTCCGGTTCGAGCCCGCGTTCCTTGAGCCGGCGTCGAAAGGTCGTATTCCCCGCGCCGAGGATCTCCAAGTCACGCTCAAGTGTGTACGCTTCGATGAGTCGGGCGAGCACATGCTCAGATCGGCCGTGTTCATACGAGGGAGACATGAGTTCAAGAGTCCCCTGGTCATAAGTCATTCGGACGTTCCGATCGCCCCACAAGGCAAGCAGTGTTTCATACTCGTCCCAAGAGACGTGGTTGATCAGGAACCTTTGCTCGGTCGTTGCCTGCGCGGTTGCCATTGCCGTGGACTCCTTGGTTTCGCAGACTTACCGCACTTCCAGTTCGGGCCGGCCGGCTTCTCGACGCTGGAGGGCGGCGGCGATGAAGTCGCGGAACAAGGGGTGGGCCTTGGTCGGCTTGGATTGGAACTCGGGGTGGAACTGCACAGCCAGGAACCAGGGGTGATCGGCCAGTTCAACAATCTCGACCAGGTCGCCGTCGGGGCTCAAACCGCTGACGATCAGGCCGTGGTCCTCGAAGGTCTTGCGGTAAGCATTGTTGAACTCATAACGGTGTCGATGCCGCTCACTCACCTGGTCCACGCCGTAGGCAAGAGCGGCGCGGGTGCCGGGAACCACCTGGCAGGGCCAGGCCCCCAGCCGCATCGTGCCGCCGCGCTGGCGGACCTTGACTTGCTCATCCATCAAGGAAATGACCGGGTCCCGGGTGTTCTTGTCGAACTCGGTACTGTTGGCGTCCTCCAGGCCGAGGACCGAGCGGGCGAACTCGATCGAGGCACATTGCATGCCGAGACAGATCCCGAAGAACGGGATGCCCCGGGTGCGCGCGAACCGGATGGCCTCGATCTTGCCCTCGACCCCACGCATGCCAAACCCACCGGGCACGAGCACGCCGTCAACTCCCGCGAGCAGCTTCGCCGCACCGTCGGCGTCGGCGTCGACCTCCTCGGCCTCGACCCGACGCACGATCACCCTCGCGCTGTGGGCAATCCCGGCGTGATCGAGCGACTCATAGACTGATTTGTACGCATCGCGATGCTTCATGTACTTACCGACGACGGCGATCGTCAGTTCGCGCTCGGGGTGGATCACCCGGTCAAGCAGGTCGCGCCAGTCATTGATGTCGAGCGGCTGGGTCTTGAGGTTCAAGCGCTTGACCAGGATGTCGTCCAGGCCGTTGTTGACCAGGCTGATCGGCACCTCGTAAATGCTGTACTTCTTGTCGCGCTCTTCGATGACCGCGCGGCGGTCGATGTTGCAGAAGAGGGCGATCTTGTCCTTGTCCTCGGGCGAGATCGGGTGCTCGGTCCGGCAAATCAAGACGTCGGGCTGAATGCCGATCTGGCGCAAAGCGCCGACGGAGTGCTGGGTCGGCTTGGTCTTGAGCTCGGCCGCGGCTTTGAGGTAAGGCACGAGCGTCAGGTGAATATACAGGCAATTCTCACGGCCTACGTCCAGCGCGAACTGACGAATCGCCTCCAAAAACGGCTGGCTTTCGATGTCGCCGACGGTTCCGCCGATCTCGGTGATCACGACGTCCACATCGTCGGTCGCGAGTCGGAGGATAGCCGCCTTGATCTCGTCAGTGACGTGGGGAATGACCTGAACGGTCTTACCTTCATAAAAGGTGCCGGCGCGTTCCTTGTTGATGACCATCTGATAAATCTTGCCCGTGGTGTAATTACAATCACGGGTCAAAGGGGCCTCGGTGAACCGCTCGTAGTGTCCCAGGTCCAGGTCGGTCTCCGAGCCGTCGTCCAGCACGTAGACCTCGCCGTGCTGATAGGGGCTCATCGTCCCCGGGTCCACGTTGAGGTAGGGGTCGAACTTCTGAAGCCGAACCCGCAGGCCGCGATGCTCCAAGAGCATGCCGATCGACGCGCAGGTCAACCCTTTGCCCAGCGAGCTGACGACCCCTCCAGTAACAAAAATATGCTTGGCCATCGAGGTTCCAGGGAAATAGTGATCAATTGATCTGATGGAATGGCGTCTGATCGGAATTCTGCCCAGCGTTTGAGGTCCAATCGAGTGGGGGTCCCTTTGAAGATTGAGTATACCCCGAAGCCCACGTTTGACCAAATGGTCCAGAAGCAAGGAGACGCCTTCTCCTGACTGCCAAAATGGCAGGTGGGTTCGTTTGGCGCGGTGGGCAGAATGATGCCCCTCGCTTACGCGTCGGGCTTGGAAATCCGACGCGTGAGCGAGGCAGCTTCTTCGAGACTGAGCCGTCAAGCCATCGTGACTGCCAAAATGGCAGGTGGCTTCGCTCGGCGCAACGGGCAGAATGGTACACCTCGCTTACGCGTCGGGCTTGGAAACCCGAAAAGGTGCTCCTCGCTTACGCGTCGGGCTTGGAAACCCG
>JBDTIR010000407.1:0-6325 GCA_039936275.1 Isosphaeraceae bacterium
GATCTTCGAAACTGTGCCGTGGAGTCATCGCGACTGCCAAAATGGCAGGTGGCTCCGTTCGGCGCAACGGGAAGAACGGGGCTCCTCGCTTACGCGTCGGGTTTTGAAACCCGACGCGTGAGCGAGGGATCTTCGAGACTGTGCCGTGGAGTCATCGAGACTGCCAAAATGGCAGGTGGCTTCGTTCGGCGCAACGGGGAACCGATTCCAAAAATGAAAAGTTCGACACGCACTGCGAACGTAGTTCCTCGACTTTTGGGCGAGGGAGGCTCGATACGGGATTCACTTGCCAAAGAGCGGATTAAAAACGGAGCGGCGAGGGCAACCTCAAGAAGCGGCGAAGCGTGGCCGCCTTCAACGACGCAAACCGAGGGCCAGGGAATCCAGACGCGCGGCGACTTTGCCACAGACGGTGGCCCGTTCCGATTCGGTGGCGTTCGGAACTCAATCAAAGGACCAAATCGGTTGCGGCGTCGTTCACTTGGTGGGCGGACTTCGCAGCCGTTTTCTGATAGAATCGCCAGGGTCTGGGAGCGATTATCACGGTTTTTTGAAATCCGCCAGAAATTCCAAACCAAGCATGGACGGCCGACTGGTCCGGACTTGACGCTGAGATAAGACGGCTGACCGAAATTCTGGGAGCTTTGGACGCTGCAATCCTCCTTGGGGGTTGCCCTCCAGGGTATATTAAGGTTAAACTTCTGATGGATCGGGCCGTCCAGAACTCGGTGTGATCGATCCTTCGTCCCGACCCTCTGGAACGCCGCCCCGCCTCAGAATTCCGCCCTTGCAAGATCTTCCCGCCTCTTTGAACTGCTTGATCCTGACATGGTGTCTTCCAATGCAAACCCATCAACTGACTGCGCGCGGCCTTGCTCGACGTCTGGCCTGGACGGTTCTTGCCGGACTCGGGGTGGCCCTGGCTCCTTCGACGGCCCGGGCCGATGGTAGTCCGTCGGGCGAGCAGATCTACCGGCAGCGGTGCGCCTCGTGTCATGGAGCGAACGGGGAAGGGACGGCGGAGGATTACCCGCAACCGTTGGCGGGCGAAAAGTCGGTGAAGAAACTGTCCAAGCTGATCCACAAGACGATGCCCTCAGACGATCCGGGGACTTGTTCGAAGGAAGACTCCGACCGGGTCGCCGCCTATCTCTATGACGCCTTCTACTCGCCGATCGCCCAGGCCCGCAACCAAGTGGCCAGGATCGAGCTGTCCAGGCTCACGGTGCGCCAGTATCGCAATGCGGTGACGGACCTGATCGCGAGTTTTCGGCAGCCTGAGCAACGCGAAGAGGCTCAGGGGTTGCGGGCCGAGTATTTCAAGGGGCGGCGGTTCAACGACAAGAACCGGGTCTTGCAACGCATTGATCCGCTGGTCAAGTTCGATTTCAAGGACGCCAGCCCCGATGCGGAGACCATCGACCCGCATGAGTTCTCGATCCGCTGGGAAGGGACCGTCACGGCCCCCGAAACGGGTGAGTATGAATTCAATATCCGCAGCGAACACGCCACAAGGCTCTGGATCAATGACCCGAACCGCCCGTTGATTGACGCCTGGGTGAAGTCGGGCGACGACTTGAACCATCGAGGGTCGATCACCTTGCTGGGCGGTCGGGCGTATCGGCTCAAGCTGGAATTCACCAAGGCCAATCAAGGAGTGGACGATTCTCAGAAGGCCAAGGCCAAGGCCCCTTTGCAGGCGTCGATCGCCCTGGAGTGGACGCCGCCCGGCCAGGTCGCCGAGCCGATCCCCGCGCGTTGCCTCTCAACCGGCAAGGCCCCCGAATGGTACATCGCGACCACCCCGTTCCCGCCCGATGACCGCAGCGTCGGCTATGAGCGCGGAACGTCGATCTCGAAGGAATGGGACCAGGCCACGACCGACGCGGCGATCGAGGCGGCCGGCTACGTCGCAACCAGGCTCGGCGAACTGGCCGGCGTCCGCGACGGCGCCCCCGACCGCGAAGCGAAGCTGCGGGAGTTCTCCAAGCGGTTCATCGAACAGGCGTTCCGAAGGCCGGTTGATGACGGACTCCGCCAGCGTTATATTGATCGTCAGTTTGAATCGGCAGGCGACCCGGCGACGGCGGTCAAGCGGGTCGTGCTCTTGACGCTCAAGTCTCCTCGGTTCCTTTACCTGGATCTGAAGCCTCAGCCGGACGGCTACGACGTCGCGTCGAGGCTTTCGTTCGCCCTCTGGGATTCCTTGCCGGATCGCCCGTTGCGAGAGGCGGCAGCCTCCGACGCCTTGAAGACGCGCGAGCAGGTGGCCCGGCAAGCCGAGCGGATGGTTAACGACCCTCGCACGAAGGCGAAGCTCCATTGGTTTTTGTTCCAGTGGCTCAAGGTGGACCATGCGCCGGAAATCGTCCGGGACGCCGAGACGTTCCCCGGGTTCTCGCCCGAGGTGGTGGCCGACCTGCGGACCTCTCTGGACCTGTTTCTTGACGACGTGGTCTGGAGCGAAGGCTCTGACTTCCGGCAGATCCTCGCATCCGATACACTCATTCTCAACGGCCGCCTGGCGAAATTCTACGGGGCCGATCTGCCCGAGGACGCGCCGTTCCAGAAGGTCCGCCTGAACCCCGAGGCGAGGGCCGGGGTGACGTCGCACCCGTACTTGATGGCGACTTTCGCCTACACGTCAGCGACCTCGCCAATCCATCGGGGGGTCTTCCTGAGCCGGAACGTGTTGGGCCGTGTGCTCAGCCCGCCGCCCGAGGCGTTCCTGCCCTTCACGCCCGACCTACACCCTGGCTTGAACACCAGAGAACGGACGGCTCTCCAGACCAGCCCGGAGAAGTGCATGCGATGCCACAGCCTGATTAACCCCCTGGGATTCAGCCTTGAGCATTTCGACGCCGTGGGCCGGTTCCGAGGCGAGGAACTGGGACGGTCGATCGACGCGACCGGCCACTACACAAACCGGGACGACGGCACGATCAGCTTCGAAGGCGCGCGCGGCCTGGCCGAGTTCCTGGCCGGCAGCGACGACGCCAGGAATACGTTCGTCAGTCGCCTCTTTCACGCCCTGATCAAGCAGCCGATCCTCGCGTTCGGACCCAAGACGCCGGCCAGGCTGCGAACTTCGTTCGAGTCGGATGGATTTCATATTCGTAAGCTCGTGGCCGAGATCGCAGTGACCGCCGCGCTCGAAGGCACGGGTACATCCCCGTGGACCTCGGAATGACGCCCTTTTCGGTGTCGAGACTTGCTCTCAACGGGCCTTTGGCCCGGACTTGACCCGAGCCGACATCCAGTCAACTGTTCCGGAGACTTTTGCCATGGCACACGCTCGCAGCCGACGCGCGTTCCTCCGAGACCTTGGGATTCAAGGGGCGGCCTTGCCGTTCTTGCTGAACCTGCCCAGCCTTGGGTTCGCCAACCAGGCGAAACGCAAGCAACGCCTGGTCATCATGTTCACCCCTGACGGGATCGTCCCTCCCACGTTCTGGCCGGATGAGGAGGGGACCGGGTTCACCCTCAAGGAGAGCCTTACCCCCCTGGAGCAGTTCCGCGACCGAACGTTGATCTTGCATGGGGTCTGCGACAAGATCCGAGGCGACGGCGACGGCCACATGCGCGGCATCGGCTGCCTGTTGACCGGCGTCGAACTGTTCCCGGGCAACGTCCAGGGGGGGTCCGACACACCCGCCGGCTGGTCGAGCGGGATCTCGATCGACCAGGAGATCAAGAACACCTTGCAGGCCGCTCCCGCGACGCGCACCCGGTTCGGCTCGCTCGAATTCGGCGTGTTGGTCCCTGACCGCGCCGATACCTGGACCCGGATGATCTACGCGGGGCCGAACAAGCCGGTCACGCCGATCAACGACCCGTACCAGATGTTCAACAAGCTCTACGGCCGCACCAAGGACCGGGAGAGCCTCAAGAGCATCCTCGACGATCTTCAAGACGACCTGCGCAAGGTCGAAGCGATCGTTAGCGTCGAGGACCGTCGGCTCCTGAAGGAGCACGCGACCTTGGTCAGAGAACTGGAGCTGGAACTGAAGCAGGGGGAGACCCGGGACGTTGGCCACGCGGTGCCTGAGCTTGAGCCAGGGGTGAAGGCGGAGAACGACAACATCCCGCACATCAGCAAGATGCAGATCGACCTGATGGTCAACAGCTTCGCGGGGGACTTCGCCCGGGTCGCGTCCTTGCAATACACCAACTCGGTCGGCCAGGCCCGGATGCGCTGGTTGGGCATCAACGAGGGGCAGCACGACCTGTCGCACAAGCCCGACAGCGATAAGGACGCGCAGGACAAGCTGACGCAAATCAACAAATGGTACTGCGAACAGCTCGCCTACCTGGCCAAGCGGCTGGCCGAGACCCCCGAGCCCGGCGGCGGCGGGAGTTTACTGGACAACACCATGATCGTCTGGACCAACGAACTGGGCAAGGGGAACTCTCACACCCAGGACAACATCCCGTTCGTGTGCGTCGGCAACGGCCTGGACTTCCAGATGGGTCGGTCGGTCAAATTCAAGAAGGTGCCGCACAACCGGCTCTTGATGTCTCTGGCCCACGGCATGGGGCACCAGATCGAACGGTTCGGCAACCCGAACTACTGCGGCGACGGCCCCTTGACTGAGCTGACCTGACCTTGAGGTTCTGGTTTGAAGGCATGATCGGATCGATTTGTGGGACGGCCGAGGGCGGCCATCCCTTTTTTTTTCTCGCGGCGACTTGCAAGAGATCACTCGATCAATCTATTTTTGAAGACATGGCACCACCCAATGATTCATGTGATTGCTACAATCAAATGTCAGAACGGCCAACGCGAAGCGTTCTTGAACGAGTTTCGTAAGCTCGTGCCGGAAGTTCTGGCCGAAGACGGTTGCCTGGAATACGGCGCGGGCGTGGACGTCGCGACCGAGATCAAGGCCCAAGATCCCGATCGTCCGGACGTGGTCACGGTGGTTGAGAAGTGGGAGAGCGTCGAGCACCTCAAACGGCACCTGGTCGCACCGCACATGGAGGCGTACCGGCCGAAGGTTAACGACCTGGTCATCTCGACGACCTTGATCGTCCTGAATCCGGCCTGAGGCACGGTCCGGCGACCACAATCCAACGACGGCGAGTTCTCAAACCGGGAGTCGGCGGCTTAGACTTCCTTTCAGGGCCTCTTGAGACCGAGAGACAGCGAACGAAGTCCCCGAAGGTGCGAGGGCGCGGGGCCTTGTTTTGGGGTTCGCCGGGAGGCCCGGAAACGGGGGTGTGCCATTTCGACCGCAACGGTCGGCCGGACGCAACTGGCCAGGCTCTTGCAATTGATCCTGGCCTTACGCGCGGGTCGTTACCCGAACGCGCACGACCTTGCGGAGGTCTGCGAGGTCAGTCGCCGGACGATCTATCGCGACCTTGAGACGCTCGAGGTGGCGGGCGTTCCGGTTCGTTATGTCGCCGAGCGCCAGGGGTATGAGCTTGCCGTCGGTTTCGCGTTCGACCCGCCTCGCCTGACCGAAGACGAAGCGCGGGCGCTCTTGATCCTGTCGAAACGCCAAAAGGGCGACGATCGGTTCGGCCTGCATCGCGAAGCGAAGACGGGAGCCTGGAAGATGCTCCACGCTCTGAGTGGCGAAGGCCGAGACCGGGTCCTGGCCCTGGCCGAACAGGTTGAGCTGAGAGCGGGGACGGTCGGCGCATCCGCGGAACGGACGGCGGTTTATGAGACGATCCTTCAGGCCCTTGCCGGCCATCGGCAGATTAGGCTCTGGTATCACGGGTCTGACGGCCAGACGACGATCGCGACCAAGTTCAGCCCCTATCGCCTGGTCCAGGCGCGGACGTCTTGGTGGTTGATCGGCCGATCGACGCTGCACCGGGACGTCGAGACAATTTCCGTCTCGCGGATCGTGCGCGTCCACGCGACCGAAGACTTCGCCACGATTCCGCCACGGTTTTCGTTGGAGCGCTATCTGGGCCGCGCCTGGGACGTGGAGAGAGGTTCATCCAATTATGATATTCACTTAAGGTTTTCCCGATCTCATGCGGATTTCATTCAAGACGCGGTCTGGCATTCAACGCAGCGTCTTGAACCGCTTGAGGACGGCCGATTGGACCTGTTTGCTTCGGTCGACGGCCTGGACGAGATTGTCTCGTGGATCTTAGGCTTTGGCGACTCCGTGGAGGTGCTCGCCCCGGCCGAGTTGCGTCGGCGACTCGCGGAAGTCGCGAGTCGTCTGGCGAGCCGATATGCTGCCGACCTTTGAAGAAGTTGAGCCTCGGTAGTTGACTTGGCGGCGAGAGCCGTTAAAATAGGACTCGCGTCGTGAATGACGCCGTTTGGGCGCATAGCTCAGTTGGCTAGAGCGCACCCCTG
>JBDTIR010000408.1:0-1527 GCA_039936275.1 Isosphaeraceae bacterium
CGGTCCTCGCCATCGACCTTGACCCGGAAGACGACGCTGCCGAGCGGTCCAGCGCGGTCGTCGAGCCCGACCAGGGCCTGAAATCGCCGGTCGCGGCCGTCAAGCTTGTAGGCCAAGAGGGTCCGACTCTGCGTTCCCAGACCGCGGTCATAGGGCTGACCCCCGAGTCGAAGCGGCTGCCCCTCGACGTTCAGGTCGCGGCGATATGGTCGCGATGGGCCGACGTAACCTTCATAGACCACCGCAGCTTCGGTTTGTTCAGAAAGATAGACGATTGCGTCGCTCCGCACATGGACCCTCGCCAACTCAGTCCGCGCCAGCTTGACCGGAGCGCCGAAGCGGGTCGTCGCCAAGACCTGACCATGCTCGACCCGGCAGTCGGTCACGCCCAGTCGCGAGCCGTCGGTCAGGGTCAGTTCCAGAAAGAGGCCGTCAGGGCGAGGATACTTGACCTGTTTGGGGTCGAACCCGAAGGCGAGGACCCCGGTTCGATCAATCGCCAGAGGAGCGGCGTCGGCCTGAAACCCGACCTTCCGCGGAGTCAGGTCCAGGACGCTCCCGGTCAGGCGATCGCCATTGGCCAGCCAGAGCACGTCAGCGGTGCGCGGCTCACTGCGAACCTTCGCCACCAAGGGTTCGAGGTCGTCCGGCTCGGGCGGAACAGTCAAAACCGCGCCGAGCAAGGCGTTAAGCGGGACCGAGAGCACCTCGTCACCCAGGGCTGAGGGTACGATCTCCAGGGCCGTCTCACTAGACAGGCCGATCGCCGCCCGGAGTCGGTCGCCGTCCGGGAAGAGGACCCGGGTTCCTTCGGTCGGGGACGACGGGAAGGTTCCTTCTCGGGTCAACTTCACGAGCAGGCCCAGGGGGATGGTCCGCTCGGCCTGGTCCACCACCAGGGCCAGGTTTCCTCCGGGGCCGAGTTGGCGGATGCGGCCCGTCGCGGTCGTGCCGTCGGTCAAGAGCGCCTCGAACAAGGGGCCGAACGCGACCACGTCGCCGAGGTCGGCAACCTTGTCGTCACTCTGAACCCTTGCGGCTGGGAGAACGAGAGCCAGAATCAGCAGCAGGACGGCTCGAAGTCGGTTCATCGCGGACGATGGGCCTTTCTTATCTTGATTCGTTTCCGATTACCGTTGAAAAATAGGTAAATAGTTGTTTGGTGTCTGAAGGATGATTAAAGCCATCGCCGTGCCGTATTCACTGCCGAAGCTATCGGACCAGGACCCTTGGGCCTGCCGGCGCTGGATCAACTCGTCTCGGATCACCGGATACCACTTCAGCCAGTCTTCGCCGCCTCGAATCCACATTGCTTGGATCGCGTAGTAATGACCATAAAAGTAGTTAGGAACCCTGGGGCCAAGCTTGATTTGCTGAATATGGTTCATGAGATAGTGAACGCCGGCGTCGACTTCCTTGGTATCGTAGACCGCTGCGCTGTACAAGGCTACCACCCCGGCCGCCGAGCGGGGAAACGCGCTCGCGCCGCCGGTGAGCATGTATCGGAACCCGCCGTCGGGGTTCTGA
>JBDTIR010000409.1:0-3581 GCA_039936275.1 Isosphaeraceae bacterium
GGGCCGGTGCGCTGGCTGATCACGGCCAGGCGGCCGTCGGGGCTGAAGGCGGCCTCGATCCGACGAGGGGAAACTCCCGCGTCCCCTTCTACGATGAGCCGGGAGCGGCCGGACCCCTTCGGACGGTCCCAGAGGTGGGTACGACCGCCTACTTCGATGACGACCAGGGCCTTGTCATTGGGAGCGAAGACGGTCGAATTGATCCCCGCGGTCGTCGGGATCTCGCCGACAATCTCCCCGGACTCGGTCTCCACGACCAGGGCCGGGCCGGTGCGCTGGCTGATCACGGCCAGGCGGCCGTCGGGGCTGGCGTCGAGCCTGGACCCGGGATGTTGGTTAAGATCGAAGGGAGCCTCATGGACCACCGCGCCGGTGCCGGCGTCATGGCGGCGGAGTCGGCCCTCGGCGCAGGTCACGAAGTAATCTCCTCCCGGCGAGGCCCCGGCAAGCTGGTTCGGCCCGACTTCGGCGATCGGTTCGATCCCGGCGGCGGTGCCGGACTTGACCGAAAAGAGTCGGAACATGGACAGCCCATCTGACTGGCGTTCCATGATGCCGAGAACCGTCCCGTCGGCCAACACCCTGGCGTACCTGAAGTTGGTTCCTTCGTGCGTCAAAATCTCGCCGACGCGCTGACCGCTCGTCAGGTCGTACCACCCGAGCGACGTGAAGGGTGGGTCAGACATCGCAGGCTGATCCATGACCGCCAGCAACCCCGGGCCTCCGAACATCAAGGCGTTCGCGTTCCTGACCGATGGTGGCAGCGAGGTCCGTTGTAACTCGCGGCGCTGGTTCAGGTCCCAGGTGATCGCTCCCCCCTTGTCGTCCGTCGAGAGGAGCCGGCCTCCGGGCAAAGGAAACAGGGCGCTGACGAGCTGGCCGTGTCCCCGCAGCACTTCGACGTTGCGACGGGCCAGGTTGGCCAGGTAGCGCCTCGGGAATTCTTGGAGGGAGTCGCGGTCAACGGCGTTCGTGGTGGTGGGCAGGACTTCCTGGGCGTGTTCGACCTCCCCGTGTTGGATCGCCTCTTGGGCTTCGCGAAGGTTGGACGCGTACAGATGCCGCTCGGTCAGCCGCCGCTCCGCGTCGGCGGCGAGGCGTTCGCGATCCGCTTCGATGGCGGAGCGGAGGGCTTTCTCGGCGGACTGATCGGCGTGATCGCGCTCAGTGCGCAACCGAGCGGTGTAGAACGACACGCCGACAATGATCACTAAAGCCATCAACGCCGTCATGGCCAGCGCCACGGCGCGCGAGGGGTGGCGGCGGGCGGCCCGCCAGGCGCGGCCGAAGAGCGAGGGTCGTCGGGCCAGGATCGGCCGGCCTTCGAGGTATCGGCGAAGGTCGTCGGCCAGCGCGGCGGCCGAGGCGTACCGCTTTCGAGGCTCCTTCTCCAGGCAGGTCAGGCAGATCGTTCCCAGGTCGCGCGGCAGGCCGGAGCGGAGCGAGCGGGGCGGGACGACTTCCTGATCGAGCACCATCCAGATCGTCTCGACGTTCGACTCACCCCGGAACGGCGGGCGTCCGGTCAGAAGTTCGTAGAGGATAGCGCCGAGGCCGTAGACGTCGCTCGCCGGGCCGACCTCGCGATTACGGCCGGCGGCCTGCTCGGGGGCCATGTATGAGGGCGAGCCGATTGGAGTCCCGGTGCGGGTCTCGTCGCCGGCCTCCTCGACGATGCGGGCCAGGCCGAAATCGGTCAGCTTGGGGACGAAGTTCAGGCCAAGGGCGGCCGAGGCCGAGGAGCTAGCCGCTTCGGGCCAGAGCAGAACATTCGACGGCTTGAGGTCGCGGTGGAGGATTCCACGGTCATGGGCCTGCTGCACGGCGTCTGCCAGGCGGCTGACGATCGCCGAGGCGAGTCGGAGCGGCGCGGGCCCTTCGCGGCGACGCAGCCAGGCCGAGAGGTTCGGTCCTTCGCAGAGGGCCGAGGCGATGTAGCAGAACGGCCCGGCGCGGCCCGCCTCGAAGACCGTCGCGATGTTCGGGTGGTCCAGGCCCCCGGCGGCGCGGGCTTCGCGGAGGAACCGACGCTCCAGGTCCGGATTGACCAGCGCCGCCGCGTGCGGCACCTTCAAGGCCAAGGTCCGGCCCAGCGTTGGGTCATACGCCCTATAGACGATGCCGAAGCCGCCCCGGCCGAGCTCGCCCAAGATCTCAAACCGGCCGATCCGCCGGGGAAGCCCGCCAACGCCCTGGTCCATGTCGCCGCGTGGCCAGACCTCCTCGAGCAAATCGATGCATTCGGTCAGCGAGCCGGCCTCCCCCCCGTCCGGGGTGGGGAAGGCGGAACCTTGGGGCAACGTCGAGTCGGTCCCGGCGGCCCGGTCGGTCCGGTCAAGGATCGCCTGGTCCCATTCCACCAGGGCCGCCAACAGCTTTTCATCGAGCGAGGAGGCATCTTCGGAGTTCATCTCTCAACCTCCTTGAGGGTTTCGCGGAGCCGGACCAGCGCGCGGCCCCAGCGCTTCCGGGCTGCTTCCATCGAGATCCCAAGCCGACCGGCGATCTGCTCGAAGGTCAACCGCTCTTCATGGTGCCAGCGGACGACCTGCCGGTCCCCCTCCGGCAGCCGGTCGAGGGCCTCCACAAGCCTCGCCTCCTGCTCCCGGCGCACGGCCTTGCCGCCCGGGGAAGCGCTCGGGTCGATTGGCTCAAACGCCCGGCCCACTCCGGCGGAATCCGGCCGCCCAATCGAGACTTCGAGCCCTGCCCGCCGTTTCCCGACTTCCAGGTAATGCCGACGGGCCATCTTGAGCCGGTTCCGCAGGATCGCCAGCAGCCAGCCGCGCCACTCCCCCTCCGACTGGCCTCGGAATTGATCGAGCCGACGATTGGCGTCGAGGATTACCTCCTGGACGATGTCCGAGACGCCACATTTGGCCCGCAACGAGGCCGGCATCCTCCGATCCGCCTCCCGGGTCAGCGCGGGGCGCGCGGACTCGAACAATTCGGCCAGCGCCTCGGCGTCATTGTCGTTGTCGTGAGCAGCCTCAACCTTCGCCGACGTGAATTGGGCGTTGGGCCGCAGCGATTTGGAACGTTCCATGTTCTCTCGGGGTCCTCTTCGACCGGAATCACGGATGGCCTCATCTCCGATGTTCGCCAAGGATACCAGACCGTCCGCCCCCCAAACAAGTACCCAAGTGCAATATTTTGCCAGCACTCGCGATTTTTTGAATGATTTCGCCAATATCTGTCCGGTTCGGCTCAGCCCCGCATCCTTGAACGACGTAGGCCGAACGTCTTGAACCAGGATCAATCGGCATCCACAGACCAATCACGATCCAGAGCGTCACTGAGTCATTTCATCATTTGAGGAGGGGTACGATGCTGGTCCTTAGCAGGAAGCTTGGCGAGAAATTTGTCATCAACGGCGACATCGTGGTGACCGTGGTCAGAATTGACCGCCACCAGATCCGGATCGGGATCGAGGCGCCCGGGCACGTACCGATTTACCGCGAGGAACTCCTGCCGGGACACGCCGCAACTGTCGCCGTTCCATCAAGGACTGGGCCATGAACGCCCGGTCCCTGGCGATTTGAACCGACGAGTGGCCGGGGCAACGCGAGCGCAGCGAGCGT
>JBDTIR010000410.1:0-9992 GCA_039936275.1 Isosphaeraceae bacterium
TCACCCTGGCCGACTGAATCGAACCAGGGTCGTGGGCGGCCCTCTCTTGGTCCACGAGTCGTAGACCAAAACGAGGGGTCGGGGTCGTTCCGTGCGCCTGAGGTTCAGAACTCACGGTCTCTGACCAGGCCGGGCTCCGGGTACGGGTAACGGCCCAGGGAGGTATCGATCTGGAGCGGGGCGGGGCTGTCCATGGCCAGCTTGTCAACGTCGGGCGCGAATTCGTGCTCGCAATTGAGCATATCATCATAGGTAATGACTTGGCCGGTATGGGCGGCCATGCGGCCCATGGAGGTGACCAGGCTGGCCTCGGCGCCGCGTTTGACCTCGTTGTAGAGCTTGTTCTTGCGGATGGCGTCGATCAGGTGGTCCCATTCGAGCTGGTAGGGATTGGGCTCAGGCGGTGGGAAGGCCCAGACCAGGTTTTTGCGGTCGAAGTTCTGGCCTTTGTAGATCCGGCACTTGGCCGGGGTGTGCGCGCTGGTGGAGATGACTGCCGTGCCTTTGGAGCCGTGGATGAAGCTGGCGAACTCCTGATCGCAGCCGGGCATGTTCCGGCCTTCGAGGAAGAACTTGGCCCCGTCGCCGTAGGTGTATTCGACGGAATAGGTGTCAAAGTTCTGATCGATGCAGTCGCCGCGGTAGTGCCGGCCGCCGGAGGCCTTGGCCTTGACCGGCCAGGCGTTCTTCATCCAGCAGCTCTCGTCGATGTTGTGGATCAGGAAGTCACTGAAGCAGCCGCCGCTGGCCCAGAGGAAGCCGTGGAACCGTCTGATCTGGTATTCCAGTTCGCCGACGTCGTCGGGCCTGGGGCCGGTCAGGGCCGTGCCGACCGGGCTGGTCTGGCGATAGGCGCGTTGAAGGATGATGTCGCCGATCTGGCCGTCCTGGATCCGTTTGAACAGTTCGTTGCGGGCCTCGCAGTGACGGCACATGAGGCCGACGCCGACCTTGAGGTCGCGCTTGTGGGCCTCCTCGCCGAGGGCGAGCATCTTGCGGGTGGTCGGCCCGTCAACGGTGAGCGGCTTCTCCATGAAGACGTTGAGGTTCTTCTGGATCGCGTAGCCAAACTGGACCCAACGGAAGGCCGGCGGCGTGGTCAGGATCACCACGTCTCCGGGCTTCAAGCAGTCCATCGCCTTCTGATAGCCGTCGAAACCGATGAACTTGTGATCGTCGCAGACATCAACCTGGTCGGGACGTTCCTTGGTCAAGGTATCGACGCTCTGGTCAAGCCGATCCTTAAACACGTCGGCCATGGCCACGATCTTGATCGGGCCGCTGGTCGTGGAGAGCGCGTTGACGGCCGCGCCCGTTCCACGGCCGCCGCAGCCGACCAAGGCGATCCGGATCGTGTTGTCCTCTCCTGCATGAACCGAAGGAATGGCGACGCCCGCAAGGGCCGACGCGGCGGCCACCTGGCCGGTCGTCTTGAGAAAGTCACGCCTCGACGTGGAGACGGTGGGCTCGGTCATGGATGTCGGCTCCATACTTGGGAAGGGCGAACCAATCAAGCGGAAGGAAGGACAACAGGCTTTGGGAGGAAGGCGGGGTTGCCTGATCGCCTTGGACCTCGATCGAACCAATCTGAAGCGGGTCGAACGGGTCGCTTGGCCGGTCGGTCCTGGCCAAAAGACCCGGGGGCGGCACTCGCGGACGTCAGACCAAGATCCCGGGGACAATCAAGATCCCCTCCCTTTATGAGCTTAGCAGACCGGGCGCAAGGCTCAAGTAGTTTGTGGCAAATCTTCCGGATACGTGGCCCGGGTCAAACCGAACGATCCGCGGGGGCTCTCGTGACAGCAAGGCCGCGTCTTGATATGGTTGTTAGCTTCGAACTATCGCCGAGCAAGGGGCCTGCCCCGAACTCGATTCGGGTCGCGGAATTGGTTCCCGCACCCGATCATCAATCAAATGAGGACTGGATCGATGCGGAAGCGTGTCGCGTTGACCGTGCTGGCGGCCTGCGTGCTCGGCATGCCGGCCTTGTCCGCCAAGGCCGAAGACGCGCAGGCCGGTCAAGGGCCCAAGGCCCGGGGGAGCCTCAAACCGATGGACTTCGGCAAAACACCCGAGGGAACGCCAATCGATCTTTATGTGTTGACCAACGGCAAGATCACGGCCAAGGTCATGACCTACGGGGCGATCGTCACGGAACTTCATGTTCCCGACCGTGACGGCAAACCGGCTGACGTGGTCCTCGGCTTTGACAATCTGGATGCCTACCTCGCCGGCCATCCTCACTTCGGCGCAACGACCGGACGGGTCGCCAACCGGATCGCCCACGGACGGTTCAGCCTTGACGGTAAAGACTACACCCTGGCCGTCAACAACGGCACCAACTCACTGCACGGCGGCCTGAAAGGGTTTGACAAGGTCGTCTGGAAGGCCGAAGACGTCTCCGGGGCCGACGGCCCTGCCGTCAAGATGACCTACCTTAGCCCCGACGGCGAGGAAGGCTACCCGGGCAACCTGTCCGTCGCCGTGACCTTCACCGTGACCAATGACGCCGCCCTCAAGATCGATTACCAGGCCACCACCGACCAGGCGACCCTGGTGAACCTGACCAACCACAGCTATTTCAACCTCGGCGGCCCCGCCTCGGGCACGATCCTCGACCACGAACTCATGCTCGCCGCCAAGCAATACACACCCTTGAATGACGCGATGGTTCCGACCGGCACAATCAAGCCCGTCGAAGGGACCCCGCTCGACTTCACCACCACGACTCCCATCGGCGCCCGCATCGACCAGATTCCGGGGAGTCCCGGTGGATATGACCATAATTATGTTCTCAGTGGCGACCTCAAAACCGTGGCCGCCAGGGTGCGCGACCCCAAGAGCGGGCGCGTCTTGGAGATGTTCACCACCGAGCCCGCGA
The DNA here is from genome assembly GCA_039936275.1 of Isosphaeraceae bacterium. Classification (GTDB taxonomy): domain Bacteria; phylum Planctomycetota; class Planctomycetia; order Isosphaerales; family Isosphaeraceae; genus JBDTIR01. The sequence goes on from JBDTIR010000410.1 coordinate 2,882, forward strand.
CCCAGCTTTATACCGCCAACTTTCTGACCGGAACCATCAAGGGCAAGGGGGACGTCGTGTACCAGAAGCACCAGGCGTTCTGCCTGGAAGCCCAGCATTATCCCGACGCAATCCATCACCCCGACTTCCCCTCGATCATTCTCCGGCCCGGTTCCACGTATACCCAGACGACAATCTATAAGTTCTCCACTCAATGATTTAGGAGTTACGCTATGATTTAACTCGGACGGACGCACGAAGACTCCAGAGGGAGATTCAAGACTGAATGAATGCCTTCGTGTTTTTGTAATGAATTCATTTTTACGTGCAATCATCCTTTACAAGGCAATCTTTTAATGAACGCCGTTGCCGTCTTGCCAGGCACGCCAAACAGCGTCCATCTCCTGCAAATCCCGGCGTCAAAGTTGACCGACCAGCCGCATCCGCACGTTTGCAAGGTCGCCGACGGCCGCGCGGTCCTGGTCAAGGTGCTCCAGGTCGGCGTGGACGCCACCGACCGTGAGATCAACGAGGCCCTTTACGGCAACGCCCCGCCGGGCGGCAACCATCTCATCATCGGCCACGAGAGTTTCGGCCAGGTTGTCGAGGTCGGCGACAAGGTGACGGAGGTTCGGCCTGGCGATTACGTCTCCTGCACGGTTCGCAGACCGGGCGGGTCGTTGTTTGACGCCATCGGCCGCAACGACATCACCAGCGAAGAGGTCTTCTACGAGCGCGGCATCAATCTTTGCCATGGTTATCTGACCGAGATGTTTGTTGACGACGTGGAATACATCGTCAAGGTGCCTCAAAACCTCAAGCACCTGGGCGTCCTGTCCGAGCCCGCCAGCGTCTGCGCCAAGGCGATCGAACAAGCCTTCCTGGCGCAGCAGCGGCTTCAGGTCTGGAACCCTCGGCGGGCCTTCGTGCTCGGTGCCGGCCAGATCGGCCTGTTGGCCACGATGATGCTCAGACTGCGCGGGATTGAGGTCCACACCCTGGCCAGCACGTCGGGGCCGCATCTCAAATCGTCGATCGTCGAGGCGTATGGTGCAACGTATGTAAGCATCAGGCAGACGCCGATGGTGGACCTCGCCCGGCAGGTTGGCAAGCCCGACCTGATCTTCGAGGCGACCGGCAACGCCGAGGTCTGCGTTCAGGCGATGGAAGTGCTCGCCCACAACGGCGCCTTGGTCTGGACCAGCATCACCGGCGGCTCGCACAACGTGACCTTCGACGCCGCCAAGATCAACCTCGAATGGGTGCTCGGCAACAAGCTCCTGGTCGGCAGCGTCAACGGCAACCACAGGCACTTCGAACTCGGCATCCAGGCGCTCTCGCATGGGGAACTGACCTATCCAGACGTCACCGGGCGCATCCTCACCCACCCCGTCGCCGGCCTGGAACAGTATCAAGAGATGATGAGCCTTTTGGAAGACAAGAACGCGCTAAAGGTCTTCGTCAACGTCGCGGAATGACATCAGTATCAGTTTCGTTTCTTATATTAATGGACATATTTCTGGAGCAATCATGAGCGGCTTGAATATTCGTCAAGATTCGTGCGACCTGGATTTCCTGTCCCTGGGCGCGCTGATTCATCGGCTCGACCCCGGCGTGATTCCGTTTCGCAAGGCGCGATCGGCCGAGATCCACGTCTCAGGGGGTGAATACAACGTCGCCGCGAACCTGTCGGACTGCTTCGGTCTGCGCACAGGCATCGCCACGGCGATGGTCAACTACCCGATCGGCGAACTGGTGCAGTCCAGGGTGCGCGAGACCGGCGTCAGACCTTTCTACAAGTGGTTTGAGCATGACGGCGTGCGCGGGCCGAACATCGCCACCGTCTACAGCGATCGTGGCCAAGGGGTCCGCCCGCCGGTGGTCTTCTACAATCGGTCCAACGAGGCCGGGGCCTTGCTCAAGCCCGGCGATTTCAACTGGTCGGAGATCTTCGCCAAGGGGGTCCGCTGGTTCCACTCCGGCGGCATCTTCGCCTCACTCTCTGAGACGACCGCCCCTTTGATCATTGAGGCGATGCAAGCCGCGAGGGCCGCCGGGGCCATCACGTCGTTTGACCTCAATTACCGGGCCAAACTCTGGGCCTCGGTCGGGGGCGCAGCGCGTGGCCAAGAGGTCATCAAGTCGATCACCAGCCAGCTTGACGTCATCGTCGGCAATGAGGAAGACTTGCAGCAAGGGCTCGGAATCAAAGGCCTCGACGTCGATACTCATAAGTCAAAACTCGACCCCGACACCTTCTTCAAGCTGATTGACCGCGTGGTCGAGCAGCATCCCAACATCAAGCTCGTCGCCACCACCTTGCGTGAGGTTCACTCGACCAACCGCCACGACTGGGCTGCCGTGCTCTGGCTCGACGGCCAGCGCTACGTCAGTCCCACCCTTCAGCTTGACGTCCTCGACCGCATCGGCGGCGGTGACGGCTTCGCCGCTGGCCTGATGTACGGCCTGCTTTCGGGCCGCTCCCCCGAAGAGGCCCTCCGTCTTGGCTGGGCCCACGGCGCCTTGTTGACCACCTTCCCTGGCGACGTCACCATGGCCAGGCTGCCCGAGGTTGAGGCCCTTGCCAAAGGTGGTTCGGCCCGCGTGCAACGCTGATCCAGAACCTCCCGTTCAAGGTTGGGGCCGATGCGAAGTAACGGCCCCAATCTTCGATTCGAAATCCAAAGGCTCGATCCAGAGTGGAGGACTGTTGGACCATGCTGACCGCTGAAGGGTGCGCCTCGCGTCGAACGCGGCTCTGGAACGCCTTGCCCACAACCTGCGACGCCTTGATTGTGGGTGATCCGGCCCACCTGACCTACTTCGCCGGTTACGTCCCATCCCCCTTCGTCTTCCGCACGGTCGAATCCGGGGCCTTGCTGGTGCTTGAGCCCAACCGGGCGACCCTGGTGGCCGACGACATGCTCGGCCCTTACCTGGAACGCGCCCGGGTCGATGAAGTGGACGCCCCCACTTGGTACGACGGCCAGCACGCCGCTCCTTACCGCCAGGGGCAGCTCGTTGCCTCAACCCTCGATCGGTTGGCCAAGGTTCCCGGGCGCCGTCTGGGCGTCGAGCTGGCGGGCGTCCCCTCCGGCCTGGTCGAAGCGCTCCGAGTTGCTCGGCCCGGCTTGGAAATCGTCGATCTTGGCCCCTTGATCCGCCCCTTGCGGCGCTCAAAGGACCCCGACGAAGTCGCCGCCCTGCAACGATCAATGCGAGCCGGCGAAGCGGCGCAGGCCGCGGCCCTGACGCAAGTCCACCCTGGAATGACCGAGCTGGACGCCTACCTCGTCGTCCAGAACGCGGCGATAAAATATATTGATGAACAAGTGATCGTGTACGGCGATTTCGCCTCCGGTCCCCGTTGCGAGCGCGAACGAGGGGGCCCGCCGACGTCGCGGGTGATCGAGCGGGGCGACCTGCTCTTGCTCGATTTCTCGGTGGTCGTTGGGGGATACCGGGGCGACTTCACCAACACGTTTGCTGTCGGTGGTGGGCCGACGCCCGGCCAGCGCGACCTCTTCAAGGCATGTGTTGACGCGATTGAGGCCGGTGAACGCCAGCTCAAAGGCGGCACCCCCGCCCGCGCCGTTGATGCGGCGGTTCGAGGGCACTTTGCCACCTTGGGACTCGATCAGGCTTTCCCCAGCCATTCAGGGCACGGCCTCGGGCTCGGTCATCCTGAGCCGCCCTACTTCGTTCCCCAGAGCGACGAGACGCTTCAGGTCGGAGACGTGGTCGCCCTGGAACCTGGGCTCTACGTCGAAGGGATCGGCGGCATGCGGTTCGAGCGCAATTATCTCATTACCTCGAGTGGGTATGAGACCATGTCACATCACGAAATCCGGATTGAACAATAAGTGCTCGCCCGCTTTGTTTTGTTGATTGGAAAGCTGAACGCCCTTGAGTCGGTCGAATTCTCGAGAGGACCGCTTGCCGAAAGGCGTGACCGCCTTGCCCAAATCGCGTGGCGGCCGGCGATTTCGCGCCTCGATCCGGCGCGGGAAAGGGGTCGAGGTTCATCTCGGTCTCTACGAAACCCCCTGGCTGGCGGGGTTCGCCTATAACCTGGCTGCGCGAGCCATCGGCCGAGGCGCCGCGAACCCGATCGACCTTCCCCACCGTGAGCAGCCGACGGCCGAAGAGGTTCGCGAAATCACCGAACGGGTCCGCTGCCGCCTTGGTCTGGACCCGCCGTCACGCCTTTTGGGGGAACGTCCTCCCGACTCCGACGCCTTGCTCACGCTCTTCGAGGTGACGGTCGTCGGCTTCTGGCGCGGACAGGCCGCCCACGATGCCGGCGATCAACCGGGAGCAGGGCTTGACGCCGCCGCTGGTCGTCTCGTTGAGGCCGCTCGCTTGCTCTTCTGGCGTCTGGAGGCCGGACACCCCGCCCCCTTGGAGGTCATGACCGAGCTTCTGGCCCGTCGACTCGACGCGACCTTTCGGCGGCTGGAACTGACCCGCGAGGTCCTTGACGACGACGGCGACGACCCCTGGCGGGTCGCCCGCTGGCTCGTCACTCCCGACGCCCATCCTGGCGGCCGACTCCAGGGGTTCCACGACCAGATTCGCGACCTGTACGCCGAGTTGTTTGAGGACGCCCCTCAGAACCAGCCGGGCTCGCTTCCCGCCTGGGCCGTCCTTCTGGGCATTTCTCCGCCGTTCCGCCTCGACCAGGTCCGCGCTGCTTATCGGGCAAAATCTAGGACGGTCCACCCTGACGCTGGTGGACTTGACGCCGACTTCGTCCGGCTCCGCAGGGCCTACGAGGACGCCAAGGAGCACTGCTCGGCGAGGGAACACTGAGGGCATTGCCGCACGTCAAGCGCGACGACTCAACGCGTCTCCTGAGCGTAACGCTTGGCAAAGGAATCATGGCTTCGCGCATCATCATCATTATGAAATATTAATCTCTCACAAATATTTATAATTCACTATAGAATCAAGATATTACGATCATTCTTTGTGCTAATATCAATTAAATCCGCTTGGCGTGGAGATGCCGTCCGTGATAATTTTACAGATTTTGATTGAAGTTGTGTGAAGCAAGACGTACCGTAAACGACGATAACGACCTTCAGCGCCAGGTTGAAGCAACTTCGACGCCTTTTTCACAACTCCGGCAACGTTTTTGTCCATCCGTTCAGTGATCGCGGTTGAGTATGTCAGGTCAATCCGGGCGCAACCAGACGATCGAGGTGATTCTCGTCCAGATGGTCCGGATTTCTTTCCTTGAAACCAAAGTGTGACCTATTCCAAGGTCCAGGGGAGTTGGTGTCGGGTGTCGGGGAACCTCGATCAAGATTGCAGGCACTCGTTACCGCTTCGATAGAACGTTGTATGATCGATATGATAACATGTTCAATACAAATCAATTTTCAGTGTAAGGGAGGAGAATGCCGATGAAGAATGTCATTTTGATGTTCATCGCCGTGACCGTTGGGACTGAGTTGGGATTGAGTGCTCAGGAGACGAAGAAGGAACCGCCAGCGCGTCCGGAGTCCCGGGAAACCACGTCCGCCGCGATCGCGCCGACGGGTCGGGACGACGACGAAGCGGCGATCAAGAAACTTCTTGAATCGTTTATCAAGGCGTTCAACGCGGGCGACGCCGAGGCTACCGCCGCCACGTACTCGGAAACAGCGATCGTCGTTGACGAGCAAGGCGAGCGGACCGAAGGGCGCGACGCCATCCGCGATCAGTACGCCGACGCCTTCGCCGACAGTCCTGGAAGCACGATTTCGATCCAGGTGGACGCGCGCAGGTTCCTGGGACCGGAGACGGCCATTGAGGTCGGCCGAACAACGATCACGCCCAAGGAGGACGGCGAAATCCCCGAGACGACCCGTTTCACCACGGTTTACGTCAAGCACGGCGGCCATTGGCTTCAGTCCGCCGTCCGCGACGAGGAATCGCACACCTTGACCGCTCACGACCACCTCAAGGAGCTGGAATGGCTGGTCGGAGACTGGATCAACGAGAGTCAGGACGCAGTCGTTGATACCACCTGCAAATGGAGCGACGACGGTCAATTCCTGGTTCGCGAGTTCACCATGAAAACCCAAGGCGAGAAGGTGCTCTCCGGCTCGCAGCGGATCGGCTGGGACCCGACTCGACACCAGTTCAAGATGTGGATCTTCGACTCCGAAGGCGGCTTCGGCGAGGGCTACTGGACCCGCGACGGCGACCGCTGGGTCATCAAATCCGAAGGGATACGACAGGACGGCCTGCATGCCTCAGCGACCAACATCATCACACGGCTTGGCAAGGACCGGGCAAGCTGGCAATCACTGAACCGGACCCTCGGCTCCGTCGCCTTACCCGAAATTGATGAGTTCACCATCGTGCGCAAGCCTCCCGAGGTCGGCAAGTGAATCCGATCCGACACCCAAGGTCATCATTTACTCACCAAGGGATTTCATCATGACTTGTATAATCGAGAAGTTTGCCCTCGGAGCCACGTTGTTGATTCTGCTCGCGCTACCGGCTGACGCCCTCGCGGGACGTGGCGGCGGCGGAAGGCAACACGGCGGCGGCGGTGGTGGGATGCAACGCGGCGGCGGTGGTGGAATGCAACACGGCGGCGGCGGTGGAATGCAACGCGGCGGCGGCGGTGGAATGCAACACGGCGGCGGTGGAATGCAACACGGTGGCGGTGGAATGGGTCAACGATCCTCAAGCCATTCCCCCTCCTTCAGTTCACCTCGCCAACCCACGAACCAGGGAGGGCGGCAAGGTGGTATGGGCAACCAAGCCGGTCTCGGCAATCGACCCAGTACCGGCGGCAACCAGGCTGGTCTCGGGAATCGGCCAGGCACCGGCGGCAGCCAAGCCGGTCTCGGCAATCGACCCGGCACCGGCGGCAGCCAAGCCGGGCTTGGGAATCGGCCAGGAACTGGCGACAGTCAAGCTGGACTCGGCAATCGTCCAGGAACTGGCGGCAATCAACCAGGACTCGGCAATCGTCCAGGAACTGGCGGCAATCAACCAGGATTCGGCAATCGTCCAGGAACCGGCGACAATCAACCAGGACTCGGCAATCGTCCAGGAACCGGCGGCAACCTAGCCGGATTCGGTAATCAAACAGAAACCGGCGGGAACCAAGCCGGGCTCGGCAATCGAACAG
>JBDTIR010000411.1:0-9979 GCA_039936275.1 Isosphaeraceae bacterium
GAACCCTCCGCAAACTGCCGCTGTCTTATCCCTCTCGCCGCTTCGGGTCAACCGCAAATATTGATCCAAGGCGGCGAAGGAGGGGACCAGGTTACAGGTTAGCCGCCGAGCAAGGCGATCACGTCCTGCGGCTTCGGGTCGGTTTCAAGCGTTGAAAGTCGTTCCCAGATCGTGTCAGCACGCTCTTGGCCAAGTGCGGAGACGCTCAAGGCGTCGAACTTGGTCCGCAACTGGGCGTCGCTCAAGGGGTTTTTGTCGTGACCGGGGGGGAAGTCAACCCGGCTTTGGAATTCCTGGCCGCCTTTGAGTACGACCCGGACCCGGTTGGGGATTCCAAGCGGGTAGCCCGCAGTCAGCTCAGGATCTTCGATGACGGCCGTTCTGGAAACAAGATCGAGCAAGGCCGGGTCGCTCAATCGCTCAGGCGTGAACTGGGCCGCACTGACCTCACCGTCAAGCAAGGCGACCACGGTGCAATACGGCAGGCTGTGGTCGGCCGTCTCTCGGGTCTTGGGCCGCCACTTTTCGGGGTCCTTGCCGATGATCTCGACAGCGGTGCGGAACGTGGCGATCTCGATCCGGTCGATCTGGCCCGGGTCGCTAATCTTCGGTCTCAAGTCGAACGCGGCAGCAATCGCGGATTGGCTGTGATACTCGGCGGGGACGAATTTGATCGAGGTCTTCGGCAGCATCCAATCCTCGGCTGTCGCGCCGCCGAGTTGTGTTAGAGCAATCGGGCCGGAAACCTGTTCACAAAATCCCATGTCCCCTTCGAACAAGGGTGAAGGACCGGTCATACCTTCGCGGGCGAGCATCGCGGCAAAGACGCCGTTGCGCGCGGCGTGAGCGAAGGCGCACCCTTTCCACATCGACAATTCACCGGCGCGGGTCAGACGCAAAGCCGCGCTGGTCGTCCCGGCGATGCCCAGGGCGTGGACCATCTTCGCATGGTCGAGCCCGAACAGTTTCGCCGCTGCCAGGGCCGTTGAGAGATGTCCATAAGCGACGTGGTCCCAACCTCGGGCGCGAATGCTGGCGGCGTCGCAGAGCCGGCACTGGACCTCGTAGGCAACGGCCGCGGCCGTGATCCATGCTTGACCGTCGGCCCCCACGATCTCTCCGGCGGCCATAACCGCGGCCCAGTTGTCGCTCGGATGCGCCGGTTCCAAAGACAGATATGTATCGTTACAATCAAGATAGCGTATATGCACACCGTTGGCGAACGCTGCCCAGTCGGCCGACGACCGGCCGCCGCCGATCAGGGCCGCCCCCGGCGTCCCTTGAACGGTCGAGGCGACTCGCCTCGCAATCATCGGCGCCGGCTCTCCTCAAGCACCCGCCGCGCAGGCAAAGGCGTCGAGTAAGCGGCGACGGGCCTCGACGACCACGGCGTCGGGTAGGTCGTCAAATCGGGTCGAGAGGGTGAAATCCGCCAGGCGATCGGCCAGAAGCTCGGGCATCGTTTGGGTCTCACTGCGGGCTGTGGGGAACCTCCCGCGATGATACCCGGAGCCGCCCTTTGACGCCAATCCGGCCTTTGTCTCCAAAGGGCCAAGGAACCATTAACGTAAAGGCGCCTGCGCGTTGGTCGGGCCAGCAATCTGGTCAGGAGTCTTTGGCTCGCTCTCGCCAAGATGTTCCAGCAGAATGCGTCGGACTTCGCGGATCGCGTCGTGGTTCTGCTGAACACTGTGGTTCGACCGAACCACATATTCCGAAGCGACTCCATCAAGATGTGAGCTTCGATAAGGTACGACGCCGTCGGTGGTATGATGCACCCCGCTCGGTCTAAGCGAGCCGATGATCGAGTGGAATTGAACGTCCTTGCCCGGCGGCATCTTGAGCAGGGCGAGCAAGACCTCAGAATCTGGCCAGAGTGTATCGATGCTCGTCGGCAAGTGGCGGAACTGTCGAGGGAATGCGTCCCGGTTGTCCTTGACGAGCTGGCCCAGCAACTTCGTATAGCGGTCGGGCTCGGAAATCAGGCTGGAACTGATCCGCCCGACAGGCCGCCGCGCAAAATCCGAACCTCGATGCGGGGTCGCCAGGAAGACGACCCGACGCACGAACGGCAGGGCTTCAAAAAACGTATAATGATGCAACTCCTCCAGCACTTTGGGCGGTCCCAGAATGTCCTTGAACGATCGATCGGTATTCAGTTGCCACCAGGCGTTCCCACTGCTCACGGCCATCGCGTGACTGAGCAAGCCACCCATGCTATGCCCCAGCAAGACCATCCTGCGGAAATTGGACCCGTCCTCGCCCTTTCCGGATGGGACGTCAAACGATTGTTTTGCATCGAGCAAGGCGTCTCGCAGACCCGCGGCGGCGATCGGTACCGGCACGCCGGTTGGATAAACATAGAGCAGAAATTGAAAACGCTGATGAACCGCCGGATCCCGTAACAGTTCGTTGAGCATTGGGATCCAGGCCAAGGGGCTTGATGCCAGGCCGTGGACCATCACGACCGGGATTTTGTTTGGGTCGTAGGGGCACAAGAGCATCAAGCCCGCGCGACCGGCCGCCTCTCCAGGCCGCAAGAGTCCGGTCCATCCATAGCGGCTCAAATCAGTTCGTGACCACATATAAGCAAGAGGTGTCGTCACATCGGTCTCAAGCGAGCGGGCTTCGGGGCCGGCGCCGAGGGGATCGATCAAGTCTAATGTGCAAGGGCGGACCCCTTGGCCGTCGCGATCGCGGGTCGTGGGCCTGAGAATGGCCGTCAAGGGGAAGGCCGTCTCCGGAGCAAAGAACTTGTCTTCCGCCTGGCCGGCGTGTTCACTGCGCCTGATGCCGATCAAGGGGACGCCGAGGCCGTACTGCGGAGTCTTGCTGTCGAGGCCAGAGACCGTGAAATCAGAGGCGAGCAAGAGGTCGTGGATCTCGCCAGGGGCCCAGGGGCTGGAGCGCAACGTGACCGGAAACGACTGTTCCTGACCGTGAATTTTTAATTTGAGCGTGTCGCCAGGCTGAATACGGTCCTTCGTCTTGGCGGCGCGAAGCAGGCGGTCGAGGCCCCCTTTATAGAGCGAACAGGCGACCTGATACCGAGGGTCCGACGGCTGCCTGCTGGCGGCAAGCGCGGGATCGAACAGGAAATCCCATGAATAGGCGACCGTATCAACATAACGCTGAACGGCCGAGGTTCCCCGCTTGTGCTCGAACCGCCTGCTTTCGAGCCGCTTGCCTTCGATCCAGGACAGCTCGGCCAGGGCGAAGACCAGGTCGGCGGTGGGCTGCTCGACCGCTCTGCGTTCCAGAAGGGTCAAGGCCCCCTCGGGATCGCGGCGGTATTGCCGTTCGAGCTCGTTGCGCTTCAGGGTTTCAGCCGTGAGTTGGGACGGTCGATCGAGACCGTCAACCATCCGTTGCCAGGACGTCTGCGCCCGATCGCCCCGGGTCGGGCTCACGGTAATGTCAGCCCAGCCCATCAACGACGCGGCGATCAACCCGAGTGTGACCATAGACATAAACGGGTCACTCCATCGACCCCTGGACGACCAGCGCAATCCGTTACGCTGAGATCGAGGGATTGGAACGGCATGATACGGAGATGAGCCCGACAGTCAAGCCATTCACGACGCGAGGCCGCGTTTGACCCTGCGGGCCAGTCCATATCCGGCCTGGACAACCCGCAACCGATCGAGCAACTGGTAAGGACGGAGCGCGACTTGCAACGCGGCGATCTCGGCGTGATGGTGCGCGCGCTCATCCTGTAAGACGGCCCGCTCGCGCTCCCAGTCGCCCCGCACCTGAGCCATCGACGCGCGTTCCTGCTCCCACAATGCGCGTTCTTGCTCCCACTCGGCTTGCGTGTTGGCCATGACCGCGCGTTCAAAATCCCAGCCCGCCCTGGCTTCCTTGAAACCTGCCTCGCCGCGCTCGAAGAACGCAAGGGCGTCCGCCCATGCGACGCGCTCGCGGGCGAACGAGGCGCACTCGTTCTCCCAGACTGCCTGGGCGTGCTTGGCCTGCGCGACCCCCCAGTCCCAGGCGTGGCGCAGCTCCTCGAATCGCGCTTGCTCGAAGGCGCGATCAGCTCGCTCGCGCTCAAGGCGATCGCGGGTCTCGTCGGCACGCCGGCTCAGTTCCACAACGTCGTGTCGCAGATAATGATCCAGGGCGTTCACCGGCGTTTCGAACAATCCGAGCGCGTCGCGAAGATCGCCGCGGAGATAGAACCGATTGACGCCGTTGAACGCCGCGAACAGATAACCATGTTCCAGAAGAGTCGGTTCCCAGGTTTCATGGCTCGACACTTCCGACAACGGGGCCGTCGCTTCAATGACGAGCACGCGAGGACGCCAGGTCGCCAGCGGAATCCCTCGGATCACAGCCCCTTCGTGGTTCTCCACGTCGATCGAGAGCAGGTCGGGCGGCTCGATCCCGTGCTCCTCGATCAGAGAAGCCACGGTCCGAACCGGAATGCGATGCTCGACGACTTCGAAACCAGCGGCGCGGTGGTCGTCAGCAACGTCCGCCGAAAGGGTCGAAAGCCCGGTCATCGCCCCGTCGTCACGCACTTCGAAGAACGGCAGTTCCCCTTCGTTCTCCGAGATCGCGACCGCCAGGTTCAAGTCTCCCGGACGATGCTCCCGAAAGAGCGCGTGCCCCGAGGGCGTCGGTTCAATGTTGACGCCTCGCCAGCCTCGCAAATAAAAAAAGTACGTATTGTTATCAATCGAAGGGTGATTTCCACCCACATCCATGAACGTGCCCGGCCCTCCGCGAAAGAGGCGGTCGAGCAAGACGTCCTCGCCATTCTGGGCGTAGGAGATCCGTGAATCCGCGTGCGCGTGTTCGACTGGTGCCGGTATGCTCATAATTGGGCCTCTGTGGGGATCAACGCGGTCGTTCTTCAACCCGCCATCCGTTCGTTGACGTCGCTTGACTCTCCCACGAGGCCGAGCCGATCGCGCAAGGAAGTTCCGTCTTCGACGCACTGACGGAGTTCCTCGACCTGCCGCTGAAGCCTGGACAGCTCGCGAACGTGGCTGTCAAGCGCCAGGTTCGCCTCTTCAGCGCGGGCGTCGGCGAGGCATCGAGACGCGTTGATCGCGTGTTCGATCGCCTGCAAGTGCCCGCGTTCCTGCTCAATCCGATCCAGCATTGAGCGGACGACCACCAGGTGCGGAATGACTTCCTCGCGCAAGGATGCCGCGAGGATCTGTTGCTGCCAACGGGCGAGTCGGATCGACACCGGCCGGCGCACCGGCGCGGTCAGTCGCCAGAATGCCTTGAGGACCGCCTTGAGCACGCGCTTCATGATCACCCTTTCTTCCGACACTGCGGACGTCGTCAGAATTCTCATCCAGCCAATGATTTATTTCGAATTCGTTGGAGGTGACATTGCTCAATGACTTCAATATATTTTTCAGCGGACTTGGTCCAGGCGTGATGGGCCGACACGTAGTCAGATGCTGCGCGGCCGAGTGCTTCGCGGCCGTGTGGGTCGCCAGCCAGGTTGCGTAAGACGCGGGCCAAGCCTTCGATTCCCTCGTCAGGCCAGCGCACCTTGCGTACGACGGTCGAGGGGTAGCTGGAGAAAGTCGCCACGTCGGTAATGACCGTGGGAACGCCGTGCGCCAGTAAATCGAGCAGCGCGGCCGAGGTCTCGCCATAGGTCGGCGGTCGTCGCAGGGCGATGCCGACGTCAGCCACGGCGATCAACGCCTGAAAGTCGGTGTCGGACTGGCGACCGAGAAACCGAACGCGCGACTCTAATCCGAGCGCCTCCACTTTCGATTTCGCTTCGCCGTTCTCCCAGTCTTGACCGACGAAAATCAGCAAGGCCAAAGGATAATCATCGACTAGGGCCCCGAACGCCTCGATCGCCTCGACGTTCATCTTCCCTTGAGAGAGAATGCCGTAGCTCGCGAAGACCAAGGCGTCCAGCGGCAGGCCGAACCGTTTGCGAACCTCCGCTCGATGCTCGCGAGAGACTGAGCACATCGTCACACCCATCGGTGCCACAGCGGTCTTGGCGGCCAGGTGAGGATAGGTCTCTTGGACTTGTTCCAGGCACCAAGGGGAATGGACGACGACGGCTTCGGACCATTCGAAGACGCGCCGATTCAGGTGCAACCCGCGACGGGCGCAGGCTTCCTGAAGGCCGCCGCGTTCCTTGGTCCAGTCCCAGAGCTGGCCCACAATCTCGCCGATCCGGTCAGGGTAATTGTGTTCAATCTCAAACCGGAAGTTGTCGATCGGCACGCCGCCTTGATGGGCCCGCCAGAACTGGAACGCGGCGAGATTGAAGTCGTGCAAGGTCACGATTCCGGGGTACTGCGCCATCATCTCATAGAGAAAACCATGATAGTACGAATTGCCCATCTGATAGAGCACGCCCCGGTAAGGCCGGAGCGAGGCGTTGCGGCGAAAGAGCCGAACGTCATGACAGGCGAAGCCGGCGCACTTCAAACTCATCTCAGGGACGTAACCAGGTTCATGATAAAGATCAATTTCGTAGGCATGTTTGAGTTCGCCGACCAGTCGAGCCGCGTAATCGGCAATGCCCGAGCCTTTGGGCGGCCAAGGCGAGACGACCGCGAGGTACGGCTTTGGCGCGGCTCTGCGCCGAGCAAGCACGGAAGGTTTCACGAGCCGTTGCAGAGTTCCCAGGGTCTGTTCCGCGGTACGGTCCCAGGTAAACCGGCCCGCGCGTTCAATCGCCCGATTGCCAAGCATTCGGGCGGTCTGAGGACATTCGAGCGCGAGGCACAATTTCGCAGCGATGTCGCTCGGGTCGCTAGCATTGGCGATCAAGCCCGCGTCACCCACGACTTCGATCTGCGACGAATTATTCCCGGCGATCACCGTCGCTCCGCAGTGCATCGCTTCGAGCAACGGGAGGCCGAGTCCTTCGTAAAGCGACGGGAACGCGAACGCGGCACAGCGCTGGTAAAGCACGCGCAAGGCCTCGTCGCTGACCTCGCCCGTCAAGATCAGGTTCTCCGCAAGGCCCCAGTCTTCGGCAAGTTGCCGGGTGCGCCGCTCAGCTTCTTCGTTCAAGTAGCACGTGACGACAAGCTGATGCGACCGCCGTACGGACGTGGGCAAGTGCCGGAAGGCGTCCATCAGGCCGCGCAGGTTTTTGCGATCGTCGAGCCCTGCCAGGCAGAACACGTAGGAACCTCGGATTCCAAAAGCGTGCAACGTGGCTCGGGTCTTGGCGGACATCGGGAATGAGCGATCCGGGGTGAAAAACGTACCGTCGCTCGCGCCGCCGATGGTGACGACCTGGCTGGTGGGTAGGTCGAGAAGGCGCAGGCAATCGGCTCGGGTCGCACCTGAGATGGTCAAGAGCGCGTCGTAATTTCGAATGGTCTTCAAACGTCGGTAAAACCAGGCGGCGTTTTGTGGATCGGCCAGGTAAGTTTCCTGGAAGAGAAACGGGATGAGATCGTAAATTACTGCCGCTGTGGCCAATCCGTTGAGCGGCTTCGCGGGCGGGTCGTACCAGGCGCAAAGCTCGAACGGGTTGAGTACTAAAAGCGCATCGAGGTCGTGCGGGTTCGTCCTTGCCACGCGCTCGATCGCGTCGCGCAGCTTGGATTCTCCCCACTCGAGTTCAGGGCGTAAAAACGATAAAGTGGCCTTCGGCGAGACGGGAATCGACTCGATCGGGTAGCCGTCGTGCGCGTACAGCACATACTCATGCGCATCGTCGCGCGCCATCATTGCCGAGACGAGATTGACGCCGTAACGGCCGACCCCGCGTCCCCGACTCCCCGGCGACTGCACAGCGAGCATGTCGATGCCGATCCGCACGTCTCAACCTCCTTCTCTGGAAGAACATCTGTCACAAAGGCCACAGCGTCGTCAAGATCCGGATCTAAACCTGGACCCGCTTGGGTTTTTGGAGAGGATTCATGGGGCTCTTCCTCTCGAACGCGCATCGCTCGATAATTTCGACGAATCGCTCGGCCGCGCCGGACCAGGAGTGATTTTCTTCAACGTGCCGCAAGGCCGAGCGACCCAGTGTGCTCCGGTCTCTCGCCAGGTCGAACAGAGCCTGAATCAGTCCGTCGATCCCATCGAGGTCCCAATTCACCTTACGCACCACGTCGTCGGGATAATCGGCGAAGGTGCCGACGTTGTTGACGATCGTCGGCACGCCGTGGCGGAGCAAGTCAAGCAACGCGGCTGACGTTTCCCCATTCGTGGGCGGCCTTCGTAAGCAGACCCCAACATCCGTCGCCGCGATTAAATCTGCATAATCAATATCCCTTTGATGATTCAGGAACCCGACGCGGCCCGTCAGGCCAAGTTCTTCAACTCGCCGCTCCGCCGCGCCTTGCGTCAAGTCTTGACCGACGAACAGGAGCAAGGAACTGTCGATCGCCTTCGCCAAGGGTTCGAACGCCGTGATGGTCTCAAGGTTCATCTTCAGGTCATGGATGATGCCGAAGCTGGCAAAAATCAAGGCCTCGTCCGCCAGTCCGAATCGAGTGCGGATTGCAGCCCGCGCTTCAGGAGTCACAGTGCGCACGGTCGCGCCCATCGAGAGGACCTCCACGCGGTCGGCATGCTCAGGGACGTTGGCTCTTGCCTGGTCGAGACACCAAGGGGAATGGACGATCACTCGATTGGCATGATCGAAGACGCTTTGATTCAAGAAGACGCCGCGGCGGGTACACGCGGCTCCCAAGCCGCCGTCTTCCAGGGCCCAGGAGTCCAAGCTTTCAAGAATCGCCTCAGCCCGATCGGGACAGGACCGATGCACTTCTCTCACGAGGTGGTCGGCCGGAGCGCCTGGCTGGCGGGCGTAGCAGCCGTGAAATCCCGCCAGGCCAAAGTCGTGCAGCGTAACCAGACCTGGATAGCGCATCAAAGCGTCGTAAATAAAATTATGATAATGAGAATTACCCATCTGGTAGATCACACCGCGATAGTTCAGAACGCGCACGTTCCTCTCAAAGAGGCGGTGATCGTACAGGCCGAAATCCAAGCCGCCTGGCCCAAGGTCAGGCTCATATCCACGCTCGTGGTAGAGATCCACATCATAATGCTGCAACAGGGCTTGCGACAGCCGAAGGGCGTAGTCGGCGATCCCTGATTTTTTCGGAGGCCAGGGGGAGAAGATCGCGACCCGAGGCCGATTGGCGTGGGGGCGATCGGCTCGAACGCGCCGGGTGGCTCGCCGAGGGCTGGCAGCCCGGGTCAAGGCGTCCAAAGTGCGCCTGGCCGTCTCCTCCCAAGAGAACTGACGCGCCCGTTCCACGGCCAGGGTACGCAGGCGTTCGGCAAACGGTTGATCTTTGAGAACCTTGGCCAGGTGCGTGGCGATGTCGCCAGCGTCAACGACGTTAGCCAGAAGTCCCGCGTCGCCCACCACCTCAATCTGCGACGAGTTGTTGCCGCCAATCACGGCCGCGCCGCAGTGCATCGCCTCCAAAAGCGGCAGTCCGAACCCTTCATACAGTGAGGGCATCACGAATGCGGCGCAACGTTGATAGAGCAATCGCAGCGTCGAGTCGGAAATCTCGCCCGTCAAGACCAGGGAATCGACGACCCCACGCTGCTCGGCGTACTGGCGAATTTTCTCAGCGTCTGCTTCAGAAAGCGAAAATGAGACGACAAGCTGATGCCCCGCGCGGGTTGCCGCAGGCAAAAGCCGGAAGGCGTCGATCAGACCCCTAAGGTTTTTCCGCTGATCCATGCTCGCCAGGCAGAACACGAAAGGGCGGTCGATGCCAAGCCCGCGCAACGCCTCGGCAACCTCGAGCGTCGCTGAGCGGTCCGGTTTGAAGAAGGTCGGATCACTGGCCCCACTGATGTTCACGATACGATCGATCCCGAGCCCAAGCAACCGACGGCCGTCGTCACGGGTGGCTTCCGAGATCGCGAGCAACGAGTCGTAGCCGCGCACACGCTCCAAGGTGCGATAGAGCCGCATCGCCGCGGGCGCCCAGGTCAGGTATTTTTCCTGGAACAGAAAGCCCACGAAGTCGTAAAGCACCGCCGCCATAGGCAGGCC